>NZ_JBSGFD010000203.1:0-14246 GCF_053603215.1 Kitasatospora sp. NPDC004240
CTGACCTCCGGGCGGACACCGCGAGGGGCGCACCCCGGGTGGGTGCGCCCCTCGCGGCGGCCCGGGGTCCACGGCAAGGCGGCACGGCGCGGTTCACGGCTGCGCGAACTCACGTCCCATCAGTTCACCGTCGACATACTTCGACGATCGACCTATGCTTCCGTTTATGACCGATCATCAGATCCAGGAGCCCACCAGGCTCGTGCTCACCGCGCTCGCCGACGCGCCACGCCACGGGTACGCGATCATCCAGGAGGTCCTGGCGATCTCCGGCGGCCGGACCCGGCTGCGGACCGGCACCCTGTACACCGCGCTCGACCGACTGCGCCAGCAGGGCCTGGTCGAGGTACGGGCCGAGGAGGTCGTCGACGGCCGCCTGCGGCGCACCTTCGCGCTGACCGACCAGGGCCGGACCACCCTCGCCGAGGAGACCCGGCGCCTGCGCGAGTGCGTGCTGGAGGCCGAGCGCCGGCTCGGCACCCGCGGGCTGCGCGCGATGGGAGCGGGCGCGTGAACCAGGTGCACCCGGGCCGCGCCGAACGACTGCTGCTGGCCCTCTACCCCGCCCGCTACCGGGACGACCTCGGTGCGGACGCGGTCGCCGTCCTCGCCGAGGCCACGCACGGCCTCGGCCGTCTCGACCGGTGCCGCGAGTACCTCGACCTCGCGGCGCACGCCGCCCGGCTCCGGTTACGGATCTCGGCCACCGATCCCGCCGGACGGCTGCTGGCGGGTGCGGCGCCACTGGCCCTCACGCTGTTCGCGGGCGAGGTGCTCTGCCTCGGCCTGTCCTTGGCGATCGCGTCCGCCGTGGTCGACGTACCGATCGGTCCCCCGGGGTCGAGGCTGCTCAAGATCGCGGCGCTGATCGGGCTGATGGTCGTCGCACTACTGGCCCATCTGGCAGGTCGCTGGCGGACCGCCCGGCTGTTCACCGCGCTGGGAGCGCTCACCACCGTGGCCGTCCAGGCGGCACTGATCCACCGCGACCTGAGCCCGCTGCTGGCCTTCACCGCCCTCCTCGCCGTGCTGGCCCTCCTCGCGCCGCCCGACCTGGTGGAGACCACGCGGCGCAGCCGGTGGGAGTCCGCGGCAGTGGTCCTCGCGATCGCCGTTCCGATGATTCTCCCCCGCTTCGTGCCGGTCCCCTTCTTGTTCTACTACGCACCCACCATCCTGCCCTTCGGCGACTACGCCTTCACCTGCCTGGTCGCGGCGGCGGTCCTGGCGGTCCGCTGCGCCGCAGGCCGCCTGGATGTACCGCACCTCACCGGGGTACCGCTGGCCGCGGCCGTGGTCGGCGTACTGGCCTCCGGCTCGGTCGGCTTCCGCGCCGAGATCCTGGCGGCCGCCATGGTCCTCGGGCTCATCCTCGGCGCGGCCGCCCACGGCATCCGGCGTCTGTTCACCGCCCGCGCCTCACAGCGGTCCTGACACCACCACCGGCCGGCCCGACGCGATGACGGAGGCCGGAATCCCACGGGGGTGGCCGCACCGCCGCGGCCACCCTCCGGACGGTCGGGCCCGGCAGCACGGGCGGCGGGGCCCCGGCCCATCGGCCGTGACCCCGCCGCAAGAGCGCCGTTCCGCGCCGGCTGGTCGGTGCCTCAGCCGCCCAGCGGGAGCAGGTTGAGCACACCGCCCAGGAGGTCGACGCCGACGCTGCCCAGGATGTCGGAGTCGAAGGTGTTGGTGTTGCCGCAGTTGTTCTGCGCGGCCGATGCGTCACCGGTGCCGCAGATGAAGCCGGTGCCCAGGATGTCCCCGGCGCGGTGACCCGAGTCGGCGGAGGCCCAACCCGCTCCCGAGAGGAGCAGTCCGCCCACAGCGGCCGCGACAGCAAGTTTCCTGATCATATGTCCTCCTTATTTATGGCCTTTGCCCCATGCTGCGGAGCCCTCCCCGTCCACGCCGTCAGGCGCGGCCGCTCAGGCCACGAGTCCGCGGAAGGGTTCACCCTCCTTGACCACCGGCCCGGGTCCACCAAGGTCGCGGCACGCCCGGCGGGATCCGCTTCATCAGCTCCGGCGCCGCGTCAGGCGGTCGCCCACTCGACCCGGATCCGCGCGGCCGAGGCGGCGAGCGCGGTGAGCAGCCCGTCGGTGGACGTGGCCGGGGCGGTGCGCAGGGCGGCGAGGCCGATGCGGCGGGTCATGGGCTGACCGTCCACGGGGCGTACGGCGAGGTCGGGGCGGTGCCCGGCGAGGCCGAGGCGGGGGACGAGGGCGACACCGGTGCCGGCGGCGACGAAGCCCTGGAGGACGGCGTAGTCGTCGGTGCGCATCGCGGGCACGGGTTGGAACCCGTGAAGGGCGCACGCGTCCTCCAGTGCCCGGTCGACGGGGTCGTCGCTCTCGGTCCGACTCATGATCCAGCCCTCGTCACGGAGTTCGGTCAGGGGGACGGCGTCCCGGGCGGCCAGCGGGTGGTCGGCCGCGAGGACGAGGAGCAGCGGGTCGTCGAGCAGCGGATGGACGGTGACGTCCTCGCCCAGGCCGTGGTCCGTGGCGGGTGGCGGAGTGGGGGACGGCGTGTGGTGGGCCGGCGTGTGGTGGGCCGGCGTGTGGTGGGCCGGCGTGTGGTGGGCCGGCGTGTGGTGGGCCGGCGTGGCGGGGCCTGGCACGGGCTCCGGGGCCCGGTAGAAGACCAGGGCGACGTGCAGGTCGTGGGTGCGCAGCCCGGCCAGGAGCGCGGGCACCTCGCCCTCGGTGAGGGACACCCGCACACCCCGTTGACGCAGCTCCCGTACGGCGGGCGGCAGGAGGAGGGCGCCCGCCGTGGGGAAGGTGCCGATCCGCAGGGTGGCGGCGCCGTGCTCGGCGAGTTCGCGGATCTCGCGTTCGGCGACCAGGATCCGCTCCAGGACGGCCTCGGCGTGCGGGAGCAGGGCGCGGCCGGCCTCGGTGAGCACCGCGCCGCGGGCACCACGGTGGACCAGGGGGGTGCGCAGGTGGGCTTCCAGGGTGGCCAGGTGGTGGGTGACGGTGGGCTGGCTGAAGTGCAGGGCGCGGGCGGCGGCGGCGAGTGAGCCCTCGCGCGCGATGGCGCGCAGGACTCTCAGGTGGCGCAGTTCGAGCACGTCGGGGCTCCTCGGGGTGCTGGACGGTCCGGGCGGACCGGGTGCGGCCGGCCGGGGGGCGCCGCGGAGCGACCGCACGCGGGCACAGCCATAGACGGATTCTGGAGGTCTCCAGAGAATCATGCGCTTCCCCGATGGCCGCGCCGGTGCGATGGTCGTGCCGTGAACGACCGAAGAATCATCGAATCCCCTGCTCAGCGCCGCGCCCCGTACGCCGAGGCCCTCGCCGCCGCCGGGCGGGTGGAGTGGCTGAGGCTCAACGTCCCGGGTCATGCGGCGGACCCCGGCCGCTTCGGCGGCCTCGCGGCGCTGTTCGGGCGGCCCCCGCTGGAACTGGACCTGCCGCCGCTGCTGGAGGGCCTCGACCTGGGGCCGGGCAACCCGATGGACCAGGCGCTGGAGCTGGCCGCCGAGGCGTGGGGTGCCCGCCGGACGTGGTTCCTGACCAACGGCGCCTCGCAGGGCAACCGGATCGCCGTACTGGCGGCCGCTGCCCTCGGCGACACCCTGGTGGTGCAGCGCAGCGTGCACTCCAGCGTGGTGGACGGCCTGGTGCTGTCCGGGCTGCGCGGCGCCTTCGTCCACCCGTCGGTGGACGCGGAGCTGGGGATCGCGCACGGCGTGACGCCGGCCGCGCTCGCCGAGGCCCTTGCCGGGCGGCCGCGCGCGGCGGCGGCGTACGTGGTGACGCCGAGCTACTTCGGCGCCGTGGCCGACGTACGGGGTCTGGCGGACGTGGCGCACGCGGCCGGGGTGCCGCTGATCGTCGACGAGGCGTGGGGATCGCACTTCGGGTTCCACCCGGACCTGCCGGCGAGCGCCCTCGCGCAGGGCGCGGACCTGGTGGTCTCCAGCACCCACAAGCTGGGCGGCAGCCTCACCCAGTCCGCGATGCTGCACCTGGCCGACGGCCCCTTCGGGGGCGTCCTGGAGCCGCTGGTGCAGCGGGTCTTCCACCTGACCCAGTCGACCAGCGCCAGCGCCCTGCTGCTGGCCTCGCTCGACGTGGCCCGGCAGCAGCTGGTCGGCGGGTTCGACCGGATCGGGCGCTCGCTGGAGGCGGCGGACGCCATGCGGACGGCCGTCCGGGACGGCGGACGGTTCGCGGTGGTCAGCGACGGGTTCGGACGCTTCCCCGACATCGCGGGGGCCGACCCCCTGCGGGTGGCCGTGAACACCCGGGCCGGCGGCATCACGGGGCACGAGGCGCGGCGACGGCTGATGCGCGAGCACCGGCTGTTCGTCGAGGTCGCCACCGATGCGGCGATCGTGGCCGTGGTCGGCGCGGGCTCCGCCCCGGACGTGGGGCGCTTCACCGAGGCCCTGCACGCCCTGCCCGCGCAGCCGGACGCGACGACCGCACCCGACCGGCTCGTCCTCCCCGAACCGGGAGCCGTCCGGCTGACCCCCCGCGAGGCGTTCCTCGCGCCGACCACCCTGGTGCCCGCCCACCTGGCGGCCGGCCGGATCAGCGCCGACACGCTCTCGGCCTACCCGCCGGGCATCCCCAACGTCCTGCCGGGCGAGGAGATCACCGCCGAGCACGTGGACTTCTTCCAGCGCACCGCCAAGGCCCCGACCGGTCACGTCCGGGGCGCCCACGACCCGGACGTGACCCTCCTGCGCGTGGTCGACACCCCCTGACGGACGGGTCCCGCTCCGGTACGGTCGGCCGGACCCAGGCGGCGTCTCAGGCGGGTGTGTGCGCCGGGTGGTTGGCCCGGTGGCGGCGGACGGCGTCGCGGTTGGCGCAGCGCTGGGAGCAGTAGCGCCGGCGTCCGGTCCGGGTGGGGTCGGCGAAGACGGTGGCGCGCTCGGCGACGGCGCAGCGTCCGAGGCGGTGCATGCCGCGCCCGACCAGGTGCAGGGCGGTGCCGACGGCGATCAGGGCGGCGAGGAGGGCGCCGATCGGCTGCGCGTCGTCGCGGTAGTGCAGGTGCCAGCCGTCACCGCTGAGGCCGACCGGGTGATCGGCTCCGTGTGGCGGCGCCCTGGGCCCGGGCGGACGATGGAGTCCGTCTCGTTCGTACCGTCCGGACCCGGAGGCCATGATGGCGACCCTCACGGTGTGGCGCTTCCCCACCGCGACCGGTGCCGACGAAGCCCTCGACACCCTGAAGCGCCTCCAGCGCCAGGAAGTGATCAAGGTCCAGGACGGCGCCGTGGTCAGCTGGCCGGAGAACGCCCGCAAGCCCCGGACCCGCCACCTGAACGACATGACCGGCATGGGTGCCCTGGGCGGAGCGTTCTGGGGCTTCCTCCTCGGCGCGATCTTCTTCGTTCCCGTTCTCGGCATGGCGGCGGGCGCCGCCTCAGGCGCCCTGGGAGGCCACCTCGCCAACCTGGGCATCGACGAGTCGTTCGTCGCACAGGTGCGGGCGAAGGTCACACCCGGCAGCTCCGCGATTCTCGTGCTCACCACGGACGCCGTCCTCGACCGGATCCGTCCCGAGTTGGAGGACTCGCACGCCGAACTCGTCCAGACCAACCTCTCCGCGGACGAAGAGGCCCGCCTGCGCGAGGCCTTCACCGAGGGCCGGTAGCGCCCTCACCGGGGTGATCCGCAGGGCTGCCGGTGCCGCCGCGCACTCGGGCGGCCAAATACCGGGACGAACGTCCTCCGACGGCCACCATGGGAGCGTACGAGTCCTCCGGCTCCCTGTGAGGTGACGGCGTGAGAGGCCTGACGAGGCTGGTACCCGCGTCCATGCGCGGGTACCGACGGGCGTGGCTGGGCCAGGACGTGATCGCGGGGGTGGCGCTGTCCGCGGTCGCGATCCCCGAGGTCATGGGCTACACCTCGATCGCCGGGATGCCCATCGTCACCGGCCTGTACACGCTGATCCTCCCGGCCGTCGCGTTCGCCCTGCTGGGTTCGTCGAGGCTGCTCGTCGTCGGTGCGGACTCCGCCACCGCGGCGATCCTCTACTCCGGCCTGCTCGAACTGGGAATCGTCGGCCTCACTCCGGGCTCGCCGCAGTGGGTCGGGCTGGCCGGTCTCATCGCCCTGGTGTCGGGCGGCATCCTGGCCGCCGCGCGCCTGCTCCGGCTCGGCTTCCTCGCCGACTTCCTGTCGGCCGCCGTCCTGATCGGCTTCCTGACGGGTGTCGGCATCCAGGTGGCGACGGCTCAGATCCCCGAGATGCTCGGCATTCCCAAGGGCCCCGGCAACTGGTTCCAGCGGCAGTGGTTCTGGCTGACCCGTCTCGACGAGGTCTCCTGGCACACCGTCGCCTACAGCGCCGTCACGATCCTGATCATCGTGGCCTTCAAGCGGTTCCTGCCCAGGTTCCCGGGCACCCTCGTGGCGGTGGTCGTGCTGATCGCCGCCTCCGCGGCAACCGACGCCTCCCACCACGGGGTCGCGGTCGTCGGAGCCGTCGAGGGCGGCTTTCCTCCGATCGGCCTGCCGTCCGGGCTGGCCCCCGGCGACGTGTCCCGGGTCTTCTCGGTGGCGCTCTCCTGCTTCCTCCTGATCCTGGCGCAGAGCGCGGCGACGGCGCACGCCTTCGCCACCAGGCGTGGCGACCCGGTCGACGTCGACCGCGACCTGGTCGGTCTCTCGGTCGCTAACCTCGCCGCCGGGCTCAGCGGCACCTTCGTCGTCAACGGTTCCCCGACCAAGACGGAGATCCTGGAGCAGCAGCGCGGCCGGACGCAGGTCGCCAACCTGACGATGGCCGTGATCTCGCTCCTGGTCGTGCTGGTCTTCACCTCGGTGCTGGCCGACATGCCGCTCGCGGTGCTGGCCGCCATCGTGTTCCTGGTCGGCCTCGACCTCGTCGACCTGCGCGGCCTGCGGCTGATCCGGCTCCGGCGCCGGAACGAGTTCGTCATCGCCGCCGTCACCGCCTTCGCGGTCTTCGGCATCGGCGTCGAGCAGGGCGTCCTGCTGGCCGTCGCGCTGTCCCTGTTCGAGGTCATCCGGCGGGAGTACCGGCCCAAGGACTTCGTGGTCGGGGTCACCGAGGAGGGCGAACCCACGTACCGGTCCGCCGAGCCCGGGATCGAGAGCGCCCCCGGCCTGATCGTCTTCCGCTTCGACGCGGAGCTCTTCTACGCGAACGCGAGCCGCTTCACCGACGAGGTGAGGGCCCTCGTCGACGGCGCACCCGGTCCGGTGCGCTGGCTGGTGCTCGACGCCGCCGGGATCGCCGACGTCGACTACTCGGCCGGGGTCCGCCTGCACGGCCTCCTCGACTTCCTCACCGCACGCCGCGTCACCTTCGTCCTGGCGCGTCCCGACGCGTCCCTCGTGGACACCCTGAAGGCGTACGAGCTGTGGCAGCGGATCCCTCCCGAGCACGTCTTCGGCAACCTGATCGACGCCATCCGGGCGTACCCCGCCGGCGGGCCCCCCGATGCCGCCGACGAGCCGCCGGCCGGCTGACAACCGCAGGTGCGACCGGTGCCGGCATCGATACCGGACGGCGGTGGTTCGTCGAGCAGGGCGCGGAAGGTGTCGCGCCACACCCGGGCGGGTGCGCGCATGCTCTCGCGCACCATCAGGTCGGCGAACTCCTCCGGCAGCGGCCGGGTCACCAGCGAGTCCAGGAGCCCGCGGAGTTCCACCGGGTCGAGCGGGTCGGTGAGCCTCTCGACCCAGTCCCGGATCGCGGCCACCCCGGGCTTGTCGTCCAGGCGGGCCGGCGAACCGAGGAACACCAGGCCGACGACCCGGCCGGGGTGCTCCGCGGCGAAGCGGCGCAGGACGAAGCCGGCGCTGGACGCCCCCACCAGTACCGCCCCCACCAGTACCGCCCGCTCCACGCCGACCCGGTCGAGGAACTCCGCCAGGTCGGCCGCGAAGTCCGCCGGCCGGTACCCGTCCGGCGGGCAGCTCGCCCCGCCGTGCCCGCGCTGGCTCGGCGCGAGCACGTGCAGGCTCTCCGGCAGCCGGGCCATCAGCGGCTCGAAGGAGCGCCAGGAGTCACCGACGGCGTGCACCAGCACGACCGGGAGCCCGCTGCGCGGGCCCTGCTCGGCGTAGGGCAGCAGCAGCCCCGCGCGGGCGAGCCGGGCCACCGGCTCGCCCGCCTCCGTACGCGGCGCCCGTTGCCGTCCCGGGTCGTTTCCGTGCTCGTTCCCGCGCTCGTTCCCGCTCACCGTGGCTCCGGTCCTCGACGTCGTTCCCCTGAACGATCGACCGGGGACCGGATCCGCTGAAGGGCTGTTCGGGGTGTGCGGGATCCGATCGCCGCCCGCCGGCGTCCTCCTCCTCGGTCGGTGCGGGAAGGTCACCCGGACGCCGACCCGTACGCACCGACCGCCGTCCCGTGCCGAAGGAGACCCCGTGTCCGAGTATGACGACCGCACCGCGCCGCACGACCCGCCGGAGTTCGGGCCGCGACGCTTCCTCGCGGGGCACGCCGCGCCGGCCGCGTGCGCGGACGCCGTGGTGCGCGACGAGGAGGGACGGCTGCTGATCGTCGACCCCCTCCACGGGGAGGGCTGGGACCTGCCCGGCGGGATGCTGGAGGACGAACTGCCGGACGCCGGCCTGCGCCACGCGCTGGAGGAGTCGCTCGGCCTGCGGGTGCGGGTGGGGCGGCTGCTGGTGTTCGACGCCGTCCCGGCCGACCGGTGGGGCCGCTCGGTCCTCTCCTTCGTGTTCGCCGCGCACTGCGAGGACCCGGCCGGCACGGCCGCGCCGCTGCCGCGCGGCGGGGCGGTGCGGGCGGCGCGCTTCGTGACCGATGAGGAGGCGTCGGAGCTGCTGGCCCCGCCGGTGGCCGCCCGGCTGAGGGCCGCCACCGGCGCCGAACGTGGCTCGCACACCGTGCTGCTGCGTGACGGGGAGCCCGTACCAGGCTCACGGCGCGACCACTACTGGCAGCTGTCCGGGCCGCTGATCGCCGCGACCGTGCTGGTTCGGGACACGGCCGGCCGGGTGCTGGTGCTGGAGCCCTCCTACAAGGACCACCTGGAGCTGCCCGGGGGCATGGTCGAGCCGAACGAGACGCCCGCGCAGGCCGCCGCCCGCGAGCTGGAGGAGGAACTCGGACTGCGGCTGCCGGTCGGCCGGCTGCTGGTCCTCGACAGCATCCCCGCCGCCCTGTCCCGCAGCGGGCGCGCGATGACCTGCCACGTCTTCGACCTCGCCCCGTTGACGGCCCGTCAGAGCGGCTCGCTGGTGTTCGCGGACGGGGAGGTCCGCTCCGCCCGGTGGCTGGCCCCGGAGCAGGCCATCGCGGAACTGCCGCCCGTGCTGTCCGACCGGGTCTCCGCAGCCCTGCGCGCCCTGGCGGGCGGCGGCGTGGAGATCCTCGACCGTGACACCGCCGCACCGCCGACCGAGCCGGGCTCGCAGCGGAGCGCTTGATCGCTGCGCTACGAGGAGGGCGGCCGGAGGGCCTGCACCGGGACGTGTTCGGCGACCCGGTGTCCCCGCTGCAGGTCGTCATCGGTCCGGACTCGGCCTCACCGGCGGCCGGGTGTCCTGAGCTCCCGGCCGCTCAGCGTTCGTCGGGCTCCGCCAACTGCTCCCGGGTGGTGCCCGTCTTGCGCAGGACGGAGGCGACGTGGTGTTCGACGGTCCGGGTGGAGAGGGAGAGGGCCGCGGCGATGTCCCGGTTGGTGGCCCGGTGCCGGAGCAGGTCGAGGACCTGCTCCTCGCGCGGGGAGAGCCGGTCGCCGTAGCCGGCCCGGCCCGGGGTGGGGGAACGCCGTCCGCCGAGGGCCCGGACCCGGCTGCGGCAGCGTGCGGCGTCCGCCGTGGCGCCGATCGCCTCGAAGCGGGTGGCGGTGTCGGCGAACAGCTCCTCGGCCCTGGCGGGGTGTGCGGCGGTGAGGGCGGTGGCGGCGCGTTCGGCCGCGAGCGCCGCCGGGTGGGGGCGGCCGACGCCCGTCCACCCGGCCCGGGCCTGCTCGAACGCCTCCGCCGCGGCGGCCGGGTCCTCGGCGAGCAGCAGGCCCCGGCAGAAGTGCTGCTCGGCGGCGGCTCCGGGCGCGTCCGCGTCCCGGACGGCTGCGGCGTGACGGGTGCTCAGGTCCTCGGCGGCGGCGCGGTCGCCGCGGAGCAGGGCGGCCTCGACGGCCACCGGGAGGAGGTCCCAGGCGCCGGTCCACAGTTCCTTGTGCTCGATGAGCGGGAGGTAGTCGGAGACCGCCTGCCAGGCCTGCCCGGGGTCCTGACGGGCGAGGTGGATCCTGGCGGTGCCGGCGGCCGCGGCCAGGGCCGCGAGGTCCTGGTGACCGGGGTCGGCGGCCAGGAGCCGGTCGAAGTGGCCGGCCGCGGTGGTGAACTGCCCCCGTGCCAGGGCGGTACGACCCTCGGCCACCGCGACGTACCATCCGTGGGTCAGCGGCCCGCCGTCGGGGTATCGGCCGCGGAGGTCGTCCAGGTCCGTCTCCCACTGTTCCCAGCGTCCGCCGAGCCAGGTGAGCACCAGCCGGCAGGCCTCGCAGCCCAGGGTGAACAGCGGCGTCCCCGTCCGCGCGGACAGGGTGGCGCCCTCCTCGGCCCAGCGGACGGCCTGCTCGTCCTGGCCGAGCAGGAGGCCGTTCTCCGCGGCGTTGGCCAGCGCCATGACCGTGGTCCGCACCACACCGGGGTCCTCGTCCTCGCGCGGCAGCCCCGCCAGGAGGTCCGGGACCCGGGGGTCGCCCTGGCGTCCGAGGAGGGAGATCCAGGTCATGGTGATGCCCGCCTCGGTGGCGCGGTGCGGGGTGCCGGCCAGGGTGGCACGGGCGCGCTCCAGCCAGCCGCGCTGTTCCGTGACGGTGAGCGGCCCGTGGTCGGCCCCGGCGAGCGAGGCCATGGCCCGGGCCGCCAGTTCGACGTCGTACTGCTCCAGGTCGGGGACGGCGGCCTCGATCTCCGTCAGCCCTGCGGGGTCCTGCCAATTTGCGAGGTGCAGCCCGAGGCGCAGGCGGAGCTCGGCCCGGGGCCCGGCCGGCAGGCCGGGGATGGCGAGCAGACGGCGCAAGGTCGCGGTGGACGGGTCCGGCTCGGTGCGGTGCCGGATGGCGTTCGCCAGCGCGAGCGCGGTCGCGGCGGTCTGTTCCGGCGTGAGGGAGGGCCGGTCGAGGATCTCCTGGAGCAGACCGGCCGCGGTGCCGAGGTCGCCCCGTTCGATGGCCTGGTCGGCGGCGGCCTGTGCCCTGGGCAGCCAGGCGTCCATGTCGCCGACCGCCTTGGTGTGGTGGGCGATCCGGACCAGCGGCGGGTTCTCCACGCCCTGGAGGACCTCCAGCGCACGGCGGTGCGCCCGGGTCCGGGCGGGCCCGGGTATCGCCTGGTGGACGGCCTGGACCGCGAGGGCGTGCGCGAAGCCGTAGCTGTCGGGCCCGAGCTCGTGGAGCACGGCCGCGCCCAGCGCCTCCTCCAGGGCCCGCCGGGTCTCCTCCTGCGACAGGCCGGCCACCTCGCCGAGCAGCCGTTCCCCGGCCGGCACCGCCAGGACGGCGGCGGCGTCGACGAGTGCGGCGGCGGGCGGGCCGAGCCGGGCGAGCCGCTCGTGCATCACCTCGCGCAGGCTCCGCGGCACGTCGAGGCCGTGGCCGGCCGCCGTGTCCGTCGCCAGGGCGGTGAGGCTCTCGCCCGCACGGCCCCGGGCGACGAGGGTGGTCAGGTCCTCCTCCACGATCAGCGGCAGGCCGCCGCTGCGGTCCAGCAGCAGCCGGGCCAGGGCGGCCGGCGGCCGGTGGCCCAGGGCGGAGCGGGCGAGGGCGTCGACCTGCTCGCCGCCGAGCGGGCGCAGGACGAGCTCGGTGCCGGCGGTACCGGCCGGGCGGTGGTAGGGGACCCCGAGGAGCGGGGTGCCCCGGGGCTGGTCCTCGGCGCGGTAGGTGAGCACCAGCGCGCTGTCGGCGGGCAGGTCGCGGGCGAGCAGCAGGAGCAGTTCACGGGTGGCGGGGTCGGCCCAGTGCAGGTCCTCGACCGCCAGGGCGACCGGCGCCAGGGCCGCCAGCAGGGCGCGCACGGCGTTGGCCATCGTCCGGCCGGTCATGGCCCGCGCCGACGGTGGCGGGGGAAGCCGGTCGGCGAGGTCCGGCAGGAGCGGGGCGAGCGCTCCCGCGTCCGCGCCGATGGCGTCCGCCGGGGGCAGCCAGGGCCCGGCGGCCCGCAGCGCGTCGGTCACCGGCCCGTACGGCTGGGGCTCGCGGAGCGGGTGGCACAGGCCGGTCGGTGTCCGTACGCCGTCCCGGGCCAGGACGGCGAGGGCCTCGGTCACCAGGCGGGACTTGCCGATCCCGGCCGGTCCCTCGATCACGGCGACGGCCGGGCGTGACGACAGGGCGGCGACCACCGCCGCGAGTTCGTCCTGGCGGCCGACGAAGTCGAAGCCGTGGCCGGCGACTGCGGGCCTGGGGCCGGGGTCCGTCATCCGCTCCTCCGTGGCGCCTCGCTCCGACACGTTCGCGCACGTTTGTGGCGGTCCGGAGCGCTCACCGGGCCCGCCCCCAGGTTCACCGTAGGTCCGGCCGGAGGCCGCCGCCACGCCGGCCGGGGGCAGGACGTGCCGGCCCGGGGCGGGAGCGCGGCCCGATGACGTGGGACGGACCGCGAACCGGATCGAACCTTGGTCAAAATGACACTACTCTGATCGAGTCAGATCATTCAATCGTTTTCTCTTGACGATGATCGGATCACTCCCCAGGATGGCCACCAATCACCCCACGCCTCCCCCGGGCCCGGATCGACCCTCACTCCGCCCGACGTCACATCGAGCCCACCGCCGGGGCGGGTGCGGCCGGAGCACGCACGACCCGCGACGCTCCCTACCAGCCGGGTGTTGCTTTATGTCTCTTTATGTTTGATTATGTTGTGCACAAGCGCCCGAGTCGTTGCTCCCGCCGGGCCGTCGCGTCTGAGAGGAAGCCGTGATCAGAACAGTCAGCAAGCTCGCCGATGGGCGGGAGATCATCTACTACGACTCGACGGTCGCCGGGAGTCGCGGCTGCGCCGACCGCCGGCCGCTGGAGCCGACCGAGAACCGCTCCCAGGTGCGCCGGGACCCGGCCACCGGCGCGTGGGTGACGATCGCCGCCCACCGCCAGGCCCGCACGTACCACCCGCCGGCCGACGAGTGCCCGCTCTGCCCCTCCCGCGAGGGCCGGCTCAGCGAGGTCCCCGACGCCGACTACCAGGTCGCCGTCTTCGAGAACCGGTTCCCGTCCCTGGCCGCCGGGGCCGCCCCCGTCGACGGCGCCGGCGCCGGCCCGGACGACCCGCTGCGGGCCGCCATGGCCGGCCGCGGCCGCTGCGAGGTGGTCTGCTTCACCGCCGACCACGACGCCTCCTTCGCCGACCTCACCGAGGACCGCGCCCGCCTCGTCCTCGACGCCTGGACCGACCGCACCGCCGACCTCACCGCACTGCCCGACGTCCGGCAGGTCTACTGCTTCGAGAACCGCGGCACCGAGATCGGCGTCACCCTGGCCCACCCCCACGGCCAGATCTACGCCTTCCCCTTCACCACCCCCCGCACCGCCCGCATGGTCGAACAGGCCGCCCGCCACCGCGCCGCCACCGGCCGCAACCTCTTCGACGACCTCCTGGCCGCCGAACTCGCCGAGGGCAGCCGGGTCGTCCTGGCCGGCGAGCACTGGACCGCCTTCGTCCCGTACGCCGCCCGCTGGCCCTACGAGGTGCACCTCTACCCGAACCGCCGCGTCGCCGACCTCACCCGCCTCGACGAGGACGCCCGCGCCGAGTTCCCCCGTCTCTACCTCGAACTGCTGCGCCGCTTCGACCGGCTCTTCGGCGACCCGGCCGGCCGCACCCCCTACATCTCCGCCTGGCACCAGGCCCCCGTCACCGACGGCGCCGAACTCGCCCTCCACCTTGAGCTGTTCACCCTGCGCCGCACCGCCGACAAGCTCAAGTACCTGGCCGGCGTCGAGTCCGGTATGGACGCCTTCGTCAACGACGTGTCGCCCGAGCAGGCGGCCCAGCGCCTCCGGGAGGTCGCCTCGTGAGTACGTACCTGGTCACGGGTGGCGCCGGCTATGTCGGCAGTGTGGTGGCCGCCCACCTGCTGGAGGCGGGTCACCGGGTGACCGTCCTGGACGACCTCTCCACCGGTTTCCGGGAGGGTGTGCCGGCCGGCGCCGAGTTCGTGCGCGGGCGGATCCAGGACGCCGGCGAGGTGCTGGACGCCTCCTTCGACGGGGTGCTGCACTTCGCGGCCTCCTCGCAGGTCGGCGAGTCGGTCACCGACCC
>NZ_JBSGFD010000204.1:0-14140 GCF_053603215.1 Kitasatospora sp. NPDC004240
GATCGGCATTGCACTTCCCATCTACGCGACGATCTGACGCGCCGATCATGCACAGCACCGCTGACAACGAGGCCACCCAGGTACGCCAGACCCCCGCGACCAGGACTGACGAGCCGAAGTCAGTAACCTCGCGCTTCAGCCGGTCAGTGGCGGTTTGCAACCTTGGGAGCAATATCAGCTCCCGGATCTGCGTGGCGGCCTGGGCCCCTGCGCGATCAGGACGCCGCTGAGGAGGAGTGACGCCGGTCAGGCGGATCGCGGTTGATGCAGTCGTGACCGGCGCGTCATGGTCAGGGAGTGGACCGCAGCGGCCGTGCCTGCCGCGTCATCCCCGGCGGCTGGAGTAGAGGCGGGGGCTCGGGGCCGGGGTCATCGCTGTCGACGACTCCGGCGGCTGCGTGGTCGAAGTCGGCGGGCCAGCGGGTGTGCTCGCTGGCCAGGGCGCCGGTCAGGCGTGCTTCGACAAGGTTGGCGGTGCTCAAGTCGGTGCCGCGCAGGTCGGCCATGCGGAGGTCGGCGCGGTGGAAGACCGCGCCATGGGCGTCGGCCTTGCGCAGGTTTGCCTCGCGCAGGTCGGTCTCGGTGAAGTCGGCGTCACGCAAGTCGGTTTCGACTAGCTTCGCGGCCCGTAGGTCGGCCAGAATGCAGCGAGCTCGGCGGAGAATCGCAGTCGTGAGGTCGGCGTGCCGCAGGTTGACCGAGACCAGGGACGCCTGGGTCAGATTGGCGTGGTACAGGCCCGCCGCCTCCATGCAAGCGCGGTCGAAGTTGACCTCGGGGAACCACAATCCGTCGCAGTCGGCCCGGCGCAAGTCGGTGATGCTGAGATTGACCCAGGACTGCTCCCTGTGCTGGCACAGCACACCGAGCGCGGTCAGTGCCACCTGGGCGTCGGCGGCACGAGTCTCCAGGGGGGCGATGTCGTTGATGGGCACGTCTGCCGCCGGTGATTCCGGCCCGGCGGGTGGCCAGGGCAGGTGTGTACGCAGATACGCGGCCTGGATGGAGATGATCGCCTCCCGGTCGCGGGCGGACTGCTCCGCGATCCGCCACAGCGCGTGCAATCCGCCGATGCGCACATCCAGCTTGTCGCTGCCGAGCTGGTCGACAGCCCGGCTGAATCGGTCGGTGACATAGCCCTCCTGGGTGGCGCGCAAACCGTCCTGACTCACTCGCAGTTGCCGCCAGGTGGCGTACGCGCCGAAGAGCACGACCAGGCCGCCGACTACCTGTAGAAGCGTCGTACGGACATCGTTCACCGCCTTCAGCTGATCCTGCGCGGCGACGCTCGCCCCGGCGAGATCGTGGTCGACCACCACCCCCGGCAGTACGACGAACACCGTACCCAGAATGACCAGCCCCGCCCCGGCCAGCAGACCTGCGACTACACGACGCCTGAGCAGCCCGTCGTGCCACGCCCGCCCCCCGCGGTCCGGTTCCCCCATCTCCATGCATGAGAGCCTAGGCGGCGCTTAGAGGACGATCAAGAGTGCTGTGCCACCGCCCCGTGACATGAGAACGGCCGTACGGGTTGGATGAGTTGTGAGGCTTACCTGGGCCCGTGCGGCCTGTTCCCAACCCGCCCTGTCCGGCATCTCGCGCACACACTTCGGCGAGTTGCTCGAAGAACTCGCGCCCCGGTGGCAGGCCGCGCGGGAGTCGGCGCTACACGAGCGGCGTGGCGGGGACCGGAGGCGGGCGGCCGGCGCCGGGCCCAAGCAGCGCCTGGTCTTCGTCGACCGGCTCCTGGTCACGCTGGTCCACCTGCGACTTGGGATCCCGCACGCCGCGCTGGCCGAGTTGTACGCAGTGGACCGTTCCACTGTCTCCGGAGCGATCCGCGAGGTCCGCCCGCTGCTGGCGGCCCGCGGCTTTGCCATCCCGGACCGGCCGGGGGTGCGGCTGCGGACGCTGGAGGACCTGTTCGCCTACGCTGGCGCGGAGGGTGTTGACCTGCGCATCGACGGCACCGAAGTGCAGGTCCGCCGCCCCCGCGCCCACCGCCCCGGCCGCAAGGCGTTCGTGTCCGGCAAGAAGAAACAGAACACCATCAAGACCACCACCTTCAGTGACCCGCAGGGTCGCACCCTGTTCAGCGGCGTGATCCGGCCAGGCCGCATGCACGACCAGACCGCCGTGCGCACCGAGGGCATCGCCGAGCAGTTCCACCTGCACCCCAAGGTCAAGGCCGAGGTCGACGAGGGCTACCGGGGCCTGGCCAACGAGTTCCCCAGCCAAGTCAGCGCCCCGCCGAAGAAGCCGAAGGACGACGCGCCGCTGGGCGAGCACCACGCCTGGCGCGAGGAGCGACGCCGTCAGTCATCCGCGCGTATCTGCGTGGAGCACACCAACGCCGAGTACAAGCAGTGGCGGCCCCTGCAGCGGTTCACCGGCCACCGCGAGACCTACGCCGAGACCCACCTTGCGATCGCCGCCCTCGTCTCTGACCGCTCCGCCCGGCGGGCGACCCGCCGCAAGGCGAGCACAGAACTGGTGCTCGCCCGGCAGGCCGCCTGCTGATCACCCACCAGCCAACCCGCCAGGCCGGCACGCCCCGAACTCAATCGCTCCCAAGGTCGTTACTTGCCCAGTTGTTCGTCTCGCGTCGACAAGGGGTGGTCATGGAGGACCCGGAGTTCAGCGTGCTGCTGACCGAGGTCGGCACTACGAAGTTGGACGTTATCCAGGCAGTCCGAGCGATATCAGGCCTGAGTCTCTGGCACAGCAAGCTTTTGCTGGAGGCCACCCCGGTCGTGGTCGTGGAGGACACCTGGTTCGAAGCCGCAGACAAGGTCGCGAAGCGGTTGGAGGCAGCAGGCGCCCGCGCTGTCCTGGTCTGCGGGTGGTGCGACCGCCGCATACCCAGCGGGGTTGTCGGAGTGGACCCTGGCCCGTGCGAATCCCCGTACTGGCCGGCTGAGAGCTGCCGGGCAAGTTCTCCACCGACGGAGCAAAGCAAAGGATGATCAACTTGAACTGTCCACATAAACTCCGACATGGTGTTCGGCCTGTTCAAGATCCTCGACTACAACTTCGGCCCGCGGTTCCGCGACCTGGACGATCAGCGGTTCTGGCGGGCCACGATGCCCGGTGTCGACATGGGCACATACAGTGCGCTGGAGGACCTGGCCCGACGGCGGCCAACCCGGAGGTCCACTTCGACGCCCCGGCCGGCTGACCCGTACGTCCCCAGGGGCGGACCCCGCCGTTCCACCCGTACCGAACGCCCTGGCGGGGCGGTGCGCCCCGGTCAGCTTGCAGGTCGGCCGGGGTGCCGGTGGCGGCCGGAATGCAGCGGACCGCGCGGCACCGGGCTTGCCGGGGGCCCGTGCCCCTGACAGTCTTCCGGCGCGCGCCCTGCGGCGGCCGGGGCATGGGCCAAACCCCCGGCCGGCCCCCACCCGTTGACTCTGCCCGATGGACGAACCGACCAGGAGTGCCCGCCATGCCGCGTACGACCTTCCGTGTGCCCCGCACGCTGCTCGCCGCCACGGCGACGGCCACCCTCGCCCTCGCCACGGCCCTCACCACGGCGACCGCCCCGGCCGCCGAAGCCGGGACCATCGCCCAGGCCCCCAAAGCCGGGACCACCGGGGCCACCTCAGGCTTCTGGGCCTGCTCCGTCCCGCCCGGCTACACGTACACCTCGTCCCGCAGCTCCTACACCTGCTCGGGAGGCAGCAGCTACCGGACCACCGAGTTCTACGCCCAGCCGCCCGCCGACGGCCTCTGGGCCTGCACCACCATGCCCGGCTACACCCACACCGGGGTCATGAGCAGCTACACCTGCTCCAGCGGCGGGAGCTACACGACCAACCAGTTCCTGCTCTACAAGCCCGTGACCGGCATGTGGGCCTGCTCCGTGCCGTCCGGGTTCACGTACACGGCCACCCAGCAGAGCTACACCTGCTCCGGCGGCGCCGGCTACACCACCACCCAGTTCCTGCTGCGCGCCCTGTAGACGCCGAGGGCCCCGGCCCTGGACGCGCGCTGGCTGGGTCTGTCCATTGAGTTCTTTGTACAGACCCGGCCCCCGGTGATTCGCGCCGCTCGCGAATCCCCTCGACGCCTGTGATCACGCGGTGACACAATGATCACCTAAATCGATCTTGCGGCGGGGGATGCAGGCATGGGCGTACGCGAGCGCGCCGGACAGTGCAGCGCGGTGTTACTGGCCGGCGTGCTGCTCACCGGGTGCGTGGAAGACACAGCCGGACAGACGACGGCGCCAGCCCCGGCGGCCAGTTCGCCGACCCCGGCGCCGTTCGACGTGGCCGAGGCGCTGAAGGCCGCGGGGACGGACCCGTACTCCGCCCAGGTGGAGGCCACCACCTACCTCGGCAACGAAGTCCAGACGACGCAGACCGGCCGCATCAACTTCAACGCGCCGGACCTGGGGACGTCCCGGCTGCGCTCCGGGCCGGCAGTGCCACCGGACCACGCCGTGGACGAGGAGGTCACCTCGCTCGCCGACGCCATCTACACCCGCAACCTCGTAGCGGGCGCAGACCACCGCTGGCGGCGCCTACCCGGTGCCTCCCGGAAGCGGACCGACCTCACCGCATACGCCCGGCTGCTCCTCGACCAGGGACCCGGCGCGCACAAGGGCGTCGAGCAGCAGTACGGCCAGCCGACCCAGCACCTGGCGGGTGTGATCACCCTCGAACAGATCGAAACCCTGGACCCGCAGACGTACCGGGCGCTGAGCGAGCTGAAGGGCAAGCAGATCGAGTGCGAGGTGTGGGTCGACGCGAGCGGTCGGATCGTGCGCGCAGAAAATGTCATCATGGTCCCGTCCGTACTGAAGAAGGTCCGCAACGTCACCCTGGTGAGTGACTTCGGCCCCCGGTATCCGTGCAGGCCCCGGAGCTCGACTGAGGCCTGGTCCCTTCGGGCGCTCACCATGCTCGTGCCCCGGCAGACCAGGCATCGCCGGGGCCGGAATCGAGACGCCGCCTTCGGCGACCTCGACCATGGACTGTTCACGAGTACCGCTGGCCAGGGGAGGTCCGAGGGCTCCGAAGATCGCTTCCCAGATCGTCAATGATCACTTCCCGGATACACTCCGCGGATGCCACTGACACGTTCGGACATGGTCGATGTGAGTGTGGCGCTCGATCTCGCGGGCGCGGAGTACCAAGCGTTCGCCGTCGGGAGGGCCTCGGTCGTGGTCGGGACGGCGGCGACGGTGATCATCTCGGACGCCGCGGACGATCCGGAGGTCGGCGGCGTGTGGAATGACCAGGAGTTCCGCCTGCAAGGTCCGACGCCGGCGATGGCTGCATCAAGGCTTACCGGGCGAGACCCGTTCACAGGAACCGAGCCGGACCAGGACTTGTCGGTACACCTGTTCGTCCGGGCGGACGAGCGCTGTGTCTACATCGGCCCTGTCCGGCATTCGTACAGCAGGTGGGCCGACAACGAGCTCTACAGCTGCCACCTGCGGATCGATCCGCCATTGAACCGCGAGTTGCTTGCCGTGGTTCGGCCGCCTGCAAGCCCGCCCGACCTGCCCGGTCTCGGGTGGCTCGACCACGTGGGCACGGATCCGGGCAGGGCCCTACAGCTCTTCGTCACGGGTTGGCACCCGGAAGCCGAACCACATCCGCCCGGCGGGATACCTCGTTCCATCCCTTCCGCGCTGGCCGGCTTCTACCGCCTCGCCGAGAATCGCCCGGCCATGCTCGGGGGCCAGAACCGGATCAAGCCGGTCGATCAGGTGCAACCCGACAGTTCTGCGGGCTATCTCGTCTTCGGTGTCGAGAACCAGGGTGGGTGGGACTGGTCGATTCCGTGGGAAGTCGATGCTACGGACACGGACCCGACGGTGTGGATCGACGAGGCGGACAACCCCGTTCCCGAGCAGGAGCCCCTGAGTGGATTCCTCCTGCAGTTCTCGCTGTACGAGGCCGCGATGACCGCCCCCTACAAGGCATTCCCCGAGGGCTTCCCCAAGCGGTTGCTGCCCATGTTGGAGAGTTGCCTACACCGTGTACCGCTGCGCCCGTTCATGGCCACGGTCGCTCCGACCGACTTCCTCGTCGGGCCAGGCATCGTCGCCCTCGTCACGCCGAGGTGGGAGAACGATGACGAGGTCGAGGTCTGGATCGGCGCCCATCACCGCAGCGCGCTGCGGCCGCTCGGCCGGCTCGACCTGGACTGGCGGCGATTCGATGGGTGACACTTCCGACACCGGGAGAACCCGCCGGTCGGATGATGGCTCCGGGCTTTCCGCGGCGGACGGATTGGACGAGCTGTTCGAGCCTGAGATACGCCGGATCTTCAGGGCTGTGGCTGTCGACCGGTTCCGAAACCGCACGATGCCCCCGCATGCAGGTCTTCTCTTCGGGCCGGAGTTCGGCCCGTGGGATTCGGACCGCGATTTCCTGGGCGAGTTCTACAACGAGATCCATCACCAGGACACCTGCGACGTGTCCACGGCCAAGGGTGTCCCGCTACTGGTGGCGCTGGCGGTCGATGACCGTGTGCCCGCCCAGGAGCGGATGGAGCTGGTCATGGCGCTTTTCGGTATCGCCACCGAGGCCGACCGGCACAGGGCGGAGTACTGGCCTGGCGCGCATCCGCAGGCGAATCCCGCGGCGGTGGTCCGGGCGAGAGCTGCGGTCGAGGAGCGTCTCGCGGAGGTGCTCACACGTTGGGACGTGGAGTGCTTGGGAGTCCGTCTGGCCCTCGCGGCGCTGGGGGCAGTCTTCCGTGATTCGCCTGCCACAGCCACGCTACAGGGAAGGGTGGAGGCGCTCACCGATGAACATCGGGAGAAGACCTACATCGCCCATTACCTGCGCTTCGTGAGGTTTGTTGCCCGTGAAACGAATCGGCAGATACTCCCGGCGGTCGAGGAGCTGACCGCGTCATTCTGGCAGGCCTCGCACCGTGAAGCTCCGCCGCAGGCCCGCGCCGCGCATCTGCTCGACCAGATGCTCTCGCAGGTGAGGACAACGTTGCTCGCCTGGCGCCCTTGACCGATGCCGCTCGCCCAACCGGTCCTCGAACTCAGCTTGACTCTGTCGGGGATCTTGGTGTCGGCGGAGTCATCTGCCCAGGGTGCGCCAGGACTTCGGGCGAGGAACCTGGTGCCGGTCGAGGTAGTTCTGGAGGGCAGTCGGCTGGCGGGGTGTGGAGGTTTCCTCGGCCGATGACAGTCCGCTGAGGCGCTCGATGTTGACGGCGATGGCCGTCAGGACGTGCTGGACGTGGGCCTTTCCCTGTCCTCGGTAGCGGCAGCGTCTCATGCCGTGTCCGTGGGCGAACTCGTTGACCGTGCCTTCCACTCCGGAGCGGACCGCGTATCGGGCCTTCCACTCGGGCGTCTGCTGCTCTGTGCGGACGCGGAGTTGCAGGTCACGGAGCTCGCGCGGGGGAAAGCCCACGGTGCGGGCGCTGTCGGCGGTGCTGGTGCATCGCGTGCGGGCCGGGCAGGGGCGGCACTGGCTCTTGGTGAACCGGGCCACGATCATCGGGGCCGCGGTGGGCGAGGAGGTCGGATAAGGGCCGTGCCAGCCCGCGCTGACCTGCCCCTGCGGGCAGGTGACCTGCTGACGGTCGAAGTCGATGTGGAAGTCGTCCCGGGCGAAGCCCTCGTTGCGGCGGTGCTGGTGTGTGGGGTTGCTCTTCAGCGGCCCGGAGACGGTGACCTGGTGTTCACGGGCGGCTTGTTCCAGGTGGGGCAGGGAGGTGTAGCCGGCGTCGACCAGGTGCTCGGCGGGCAGCAGCCCTCGACGCGCCAGGCGGGTGTGGATGCCGGGCAGGGTCTGACTGTCGTGGGTGGTGGCCGCGGTGGTGGCGACATCCGTGATCACGTTGGGGCCGTCGGGAGCACAGGTCTCGGTCAGATGAGCGGCGAACCCCTTCCAGCTGATGATGTGCCCGTGCCGTGCATAGCGGGCCGAGGTGTCGTAGGGCGAGACGATCGCCCGCGACGACGGCGGCAGTCCCGCCCCGCCCTCCTTCTCGGCGGTGCGCCAGCGAAGGTGCCCGGCGGTATCACGGTGGTAGTTCTGCATCGTGATCTGCCGCAGAGCCTGGACACGAGGACCGGACATGCGGTCCGCTCCGTGCTGGTAGAGGTGCTCCAGGAGCCGAACGGCGTCGTTTCCGGTGGCGAGGATCCGGGTCACGGGCTTGGTGGGATTCTTCCCCAGACGGACCGGCCGACCGTAACGGTGCCCCCAGTCCACATCGACCAACTCGTCCAACAGGTGCGGGGACGTGCCCGCGACCTCTTCGAGTGCGGCGCGAACCGCCTCGGTGACCAACTCCAGGCGGGTGAGGTCACGCACCGCGGCCAGGACGTGGGTGGAGTCGGTGCGCTGTGTGGTGCGCTCGCGCACCAGCCCGGCCTCCTTGAGCCGGGCCAGTGCGAGGTCCAGGAGGCGGTCGGCACGGCCGTCCTCAGCAAGACGATCACGGAAGTCGGTCAGCACGCTGTGATGGAAGCCAGGATCGTCCAGCTCCATGGCCATCGCATATTTGAAGTCGATGCGGCAGCGGACCGCCTCGGCGGCCTGCCGGTCCGACAGGCCGAGCATGAACTGCAGCACGCAGACGGTTGCCAGCTGTGCGGGTGAGAGTCCCGGACGTCCGTCCCTGGGGTACCAGTCCGCGAAGTCCTCGTCGTGCCACAGCCCGTCCAGCCGGTCCCGCACCCATATCGCCGTCGTGCCACCCGGGTTGCTCGCCCGGGCAACCCGCGCGGTCAAAGGCGGAACATGCTCACCGGAACGGGGGCGCAGGGACAACGGGCACCTCGAAACCTTCATCGGTCGGCGGAACCACCCGAGCATGCCCGTCGACCATGCTGCCGCGCCGGAAAACTCCAAGATCCCCGACAGAGTCAAGCTAAGACAGCCAGTCGGCGAGCCGGTGGCGCACCCGAGCGTCGCGGAAGAAGTCGCAGTGAGCGACTGCGTCGGTGGCGGGCAAGATCATCGGATTCGGCACGACGTAGGAGCCGCTGCGGGCCACACCGTCCGTCGGCACGACCAGGTCATTGCCGGTGCCGAACAGTCGGTCTACCAGCAGGTCGAGAGTGCGCAGCGGGAGGCCGGCGTCGGGGCCCGGTTTGAAGTCGGAGGACACCGCGTACACCGTGTCGGCGGCTGGCGGGCCGGCGGCGTTCAGGTGTGTCAGGTCGGGTGCTGCTGGGTCCATCGCTGTTAGTCCGTCAAGACCGCCGAGCGCGCCGGTGGCGCAGTGCTTGACTACTTCCAGCACTACTTGGAGAGGGGCGCCGCCCATCGTGTCCGGGAGCAGTGCGAACAGGTTGGTGACTACGTCGAGCAGGTTGCTCAAGCGTTTCTGGCTCGCTAGCACGGTGCCCGCGTTGGGGGTGGCGACGTGGATCAGCTTCCGCAGGTTGGGGGCCGGGCGGCTGGCGGCGGTGGGGTGGGGTTGGGCGAGCTGGCGGGCGACCAGGCCGCCGCGTGAGTGGGTCACCAGGTCGAGTGTCAGCGGTTTCCCGCTGGGCAGGCGGTCCAGCAGCCAGCGGGCGTTGGCGGCCGGGTCCAGGTGCACGGTGGGGTGGTCGAAGGTGAGTACCCGCCCTTGGTAGCGCCGGTGCAGGTCGGTTAGCAGCGCGGGGTCGTCGGCTAGGGCGCGGAAGGCGGCGTCGCATCGGCTGAAGGTGCCGTGCACGAATACTAGGAACGGCCCGTCCGGCAGGTCGGCGAGTCGCTCTGCGTTCATCGGTTGGGCGTTTGCCGGGCTGGGGAATGTTTCTGGGGTGGTCAGCCGCAGATCGTATGGGCGGTGGCGCTCTTCCCAGCGCCCCATCACGTACGTGGCGGACCGCCCGGCTGTCTGCTCGATGGGGTACCGCAGCAGGTGGACGACCTTGCTGAAGCCGAAGCCGGCCAGGCCGCGGGTTCGGTCGGTTTCGCCGTCCGCGGGGGGCACAGTGTGCTGGTCGACCGGGATCCGGAAGAGCTGGCGCCCTGCTGTCCGTTCTGCGCGGACGCGATCGGCGGTCGGCTCGGGAAGCACCCAGCGGACGACGCCAGTCCCGTCGACCTCGAGCAGTACCTGCCCCTCATCCGGCCCGGGCGCCGGCACCTCCAGCTCGACGAACGGCGGACGGTCCGTACTGCGGACCCGTCCACCTGAGGTGGGCGGCACTGTCAGCCCGGCAAGCGGTACCGTCAGGATGGGGCGCAGGCCTGCTTCTTGGGTGGTGGCTCCTAGGAGCTGGGCGGTCGGCCTGGGCAGGCCGTCCCGGGACAACTGCTCGGGAAGTTCTGCTGGCTCGGTGTCCCGGGACGGGCCCACGGCCGTGGCCCAGCGCCGGACGGTCCCGGTCCGGCCGTTCACCGCGGAGGAGCGCAGGGTGACGCCGTGGCCGATCGGCTTTCGGTCGTCGCGGTGAAAGTCAGGCATGGTCGGCTCCTCGTGGTGCCCAGTCGATGGTCAGCCGGGGATGGCCGAAGAACAGGTAGGCGAGCGGGGTCGCGAGGCGCTCGCCGTCCTCGCCGCTGGCCGCCACGTGCCATTGGCGCAGGTGCTCGGCGGGGGCGATGCCGCGCCGCAGCACGGCCGCATAGAAGCCCTCGGCGAGGCGTCGGGCCACCTGGTCGTCGATCTTCCACAGGGGGGCGACTGCTGCGCCTACGCCGAGCGCCAGGAAGGACGGCACTATGCCGGTGGTCCGGCCGAGCAGCCGCTGTTGTTGGCCCAGTTGGCAGGCGTTGAGGAAGAGCAGGCGGACGCCGATGGTGCCCTCCGGGCCGGTGGTCACCCCGAGGACGGAGTTCGGGTCCAGGTATCGGTCGTCGGTCATCAGGATGCCGTCGGCGGTGCCGGTTCGGTCGAAGTTTCCGTGCACGGCGAGGTGTAGGATCTCCGGCGCCGGTGGCCGCTCGAGGCAGTCCAGTAGCGGCTCGGTCAGCGCCTCGATCTGGGTTGCCCGGTAGTCCTCGGCCAGGGTGGTGGCCTCGGCCAGCGCCTCCGCCAGTGGGTTGGCCGGGTAGTGGCCGGACACGACGGCCATGGTGCCGGCGGTCAGTCGGGCCGGCGGTGCGGGTGTGCGGAGCCCCTGGCCGTAGAGCCAGCGGCCGATCGTTACCCGGGCGCCGAGGTAGCGGGCATGCCAGGACTTCCAGTCGCCCGGAAGGGCGGCCAGCTCCCAGGGGATGTCTGGGTCTTTGGTGGCCAGAAGGACGGTCGGCGGGTCGGCGTGGACGGTGACGGCAGCGATCGCGTCCCACACTTCGGTGGGGATCGTGGAACCGATCGTTCGACCGAGGCCGCGCAGGTACCGGGCCAGATCCGGCGCGTCTGCGTGGTCCTCGACTCCCTGCCGGACCCGGTCGGAGAAGGATTCCTCCCCACTCAGTACGGTCCGCAGCGGCTCGGCGGGCGGGCGGACATCGAGGTGCGGCGATCGGAACGCCCACAGGTGTGTGTTTCCCGCCGCATCGTTGCCGGGGGCAACGACGATCTCTAAGTCCGGCTGAGCGGCTGGGTCGTCCGGGAGTACCCAGGCTCCCCCCGGTGGCGTCGCCTGTGTCTGGGGCACCGCCGGGCCAACCTGGACGGTGACGGTGGCGACACCGATCAGGGCCCCGGCCACCGAATAGACAGCCGTGATCGTACGCGCGGCGGCGAGCGCCGGATCGTCCACTGCCCGCAGCCGCCGTAGGTCGAACGGATAGGGGTCGGCGGGACCAGCGTCCAGCTCCAGCGTGAGCGGAGCGTCGCCGACCACCTCGAAGCCCGGCGCGAATAGCTGCACACCGAGCCGGAACGGGTCGGCGGGCACGGTGAGCGGGACAGGCGACTCGATCCGAGCCGACGGGGCAGGGGCGAGACCGACCAGCAGCGCAAACACCTCACCCGGATCGACCCGCTCCGGCGCGTCCAGCCGCGCGTACGCCTCCCTCGTGGCCGGCTGGGAAGGGACCACCAGCCGGCTGGCGGGTGGGGAAGGAGCCTGCGGCCGGGGCGGTTCCGTGGGGTGCCGGTCAGCCTGTGCGTCCTTCCTCGTTCGACGCCAGGGTCTGTGTCGCCGTCCAGTACTCCCACCGACCGCCCCACCCGCACTCCGCTCGGCCGGCGGGCCTGCTGACTCCGGGGCCGGGGCAAGCGGGCTCGGCGGCGGGCCGGGGTGTGACGCCGCATGAGTGGGGTCCTCGGGCGCCTTCTCTGCACCCGAGGTGGATCCTGGTTGCGACTCCAAGCTGGGCCGAGTGGGCTCCCCTGGCGCCCCAGCTGCATCTGGCGTGGCTCCTGGTTCGGTCACCGGGTGGGTGGCGGGCCCGGGAGGCATCGAGACGCTGTGGGCTCCGACCGGTGCGAACACGGAGTCCATGAACTCGATGATCTGGCGGTCGGTCAGCCGCTGGCCCTCGCGGTGGCCCATGGCCAGGTCGGCCTCGCTGATCATGCCGACCAGGTGGCCGTTGTCGATCACCGGCATGCGGTGGATCTGGTGCTGTTCCATTTTCTTGATCACTGCGTCCATGCCATCGTGTGCCCGGACGAAGTGGGGGTGGCTGGCTAGGTCCATCACCTTCATGGTCGACGGGTCCTTGCCCTTGGCGAGGCACTTCACCACGATGTCGCGGTCGGTGATGATGCCCTTGAGTTTCCCGTCTGTATCGCAGATCGGTAGGGCGCCAACGCCCATGTCGCGCATCATTTTCGACGCTTCCGTGAGCGTCTGGTCAGGGGTGATGCACTGGGCGCCAGCGTGCATGATGTCACGGGCTGTGGTCACGAAAGATCCTTTCCCGGCGAACCTAGCCAGGGCTGGCGGCCAGCTTTCGGGCACCCGGTCCAGCCGTATGACGCTTCCGGGGGCGTTCATGCAGTGTGATCCCCGAGCCCAGGAGCAGCGCGTAGACCCCGGGCGCCGAATGCACGCACACTGCCTTCGATACCGGCGTCGGCAAGGCCCTGCCGACGGCCAGCGGAGGAATCGGTGTTTCGCTCACCCCTCTACCATCGCCCGGTGCCACGAGGTCTGCTGGCCGACGACGACGCCCTGCTGCTCAAGGCGAGGACACTGCGTGACGGGGTGCGTGTATTGAACGCGGAGCGTGTCAGCACGAGCGGTTGCGGGATCGGTGGGCTACCGGTTGCGCCGGGTGGTGATCAGCTGGCCGTTGTGGAGGCGGTGGTCGAGTTCGAGGCCGCTGTTGAGCATGACGAGGACGTCGAGGTGCCGGTCGGCGGGCACGGTCGCCACCCGGCGCTGGTCGCGGCCGATGCGGATGGTCGGGTCGCTCTGGCTGGGGCGGGCGATGGCGACCGGCCCGTCGGGCGTGCCCGGGACGAGCCGGGTCAGGGGGGTGGTGGCGGTGCCGCTGTCGATGAGCCGGTTGATCAGGTCGACGGGGGTGCGGACGTATTCCAGGAGGTCCTGGATCTCGTATTCGCCGGCCCCGTACCGCTCGATCCAGCCGTCGATGTGATGCTGGGCGGTCCACTGCCGCAGCGCCTCGGAACGGTGACCGAGGCGCTGGGCTTCGCGGCCCAGGAGGTGGGCGATGCGCCGGGAGGTGACGCCGGCGGAGAGCAGGGCCAGGGCCTGATCGGTGTCGACGCCGTGGCGGATGTGCCACGCGGTGTGGGTGTTGAGCCGGGGCGCGGTGGGGGAGAGCGCGGGGCTTGTGTTGACGAGGTTGATCAGCGCGCCGATCGTCCAGCTCAGGGCGTGTCCGAAGGCGGTGCTGATGTTGCGTACGGCCTGGTCCAGCGCCCAGGCGGCGGGGATGTCGGGCTGCCAGGAGCGGGCGAGGTCGGGGATGGCGGCGCCGGAGATCCACTCGCGCAGCGCGGGCGCGATAGGAACGGTCATGGCCCTGCCCCGGGCCTCCTTGTCCTTGAAGGCCCAGTGCGGGGTGACTTCGGGGCATCGTTCGAGGAGGCGGTCGAAGACATGGTGCTCGGTGAGGAAGTCCAGCAAGGTCGTAACTCATGCCCGCACGATGACACACGCCACCGACAGGCGACTGAGGCGGCATACCGACCGCGACGGGTCCTCCAGCCTCAGGGGAACAGGTCTGTAGTCTCTGCCTCATGTCGGCCGGTGTCGGCAACGGGTGAAACGAGGGCCACGAACGGCGGATCAAAAGCGGGCCGGTCTGCGATCTCTTGATCATCCTGGCTTCAATGCTCGGAGGTC
>NZ_JBSGFD010000205.1:0-13876 GCF_053603215.1 Kitasatospora sp. NPDC004240
AGGTCGAAGGTGCGCAGCTGGTAGCCGGAGGCCGCGTCCGCGTTGGAGTAGGTCTTCAGGCTGGTGCCGTTCACCGTGACGTTGAGCTTGTCGTACACCGTGGAGCCGGACTCGTTGGTGTCGATGTGCAGGTAGAACGACAGGGTCGCCTTGCAGCCGGCCGGGATGGTGACGGTCTGCTGGAGGGTGTCCGTGTGGGTCGAGCCGTAGCCGTTCAGCCAGGCCTTCCACGAACCGCTCTTCGGCGCCTGCGAGGAGCTGTTGTCCACCACGCCGCTGGACGCGGTCCACGGCGAGGCGCTGCCCGTCTCGAAGCCCGCGTTGCCCAGCAGCTGCGCCGGGGTGCAGGTGCTGGAGCTGTCGTTGACGGTCCAGGTGAAGGACGCGGTGCCGGTCTTGCCGGCGGAGTCCTTGGCCGTGACGGTCACGTTGGAGGTGCCCACGGTGGTCGGGGTGCCGGTGATCTTGCCGGTGGAGGCGGCGATCGACAGGCCGGCCGGCAGACCGGTGGCCGAGTAGGTCAGCGGCGCGGTGCCGCCGGTGGCCTGGATCTGCAGGTTGACCGCGGTACCGACCTTGGTGGTCTGGTTGCCGGGGCTGGTGACGGTCACGCCGCCCGGGTTCGGGGGCAGCTGGCCGACGTTGACGGCGGCCCAGGCGGTGCCCACGGCCGTCACCTCGGCGCTGCCGGCGCCGTACAGGTCCGTGGCGGCCTTCTCGGTCGCGGTCCGGGCCTGCGCGTAGTTGGTGGTCGAGGTCATGTACGAGGTCAGCGCCTTGTACCAGACCTGCAGGGCCTTGTCGCGGCCGATGCCGGTGACCGTGATGTTGTTGACGGTCGGGCTGTTGTAGCTGACGCCGTTGATGACCTTGGCGCCGCTGCCCTCGGCCAGCAGGTAGAAGAAGTGGTTGCCGATGCCCGAGGAGTAGTGGACGTCGACGTTGCCGACCCCGGAGTACCAGGAGTCCTTGGACGAGCCGTCCCTGGAGGGCTTGTCCATGTAGCGCAGCGGGGTGCCGTTGCCGTTGATGTCGATGAGCTCGCCGACGTTGTAGTCCGGCACGTCCGCGGCCAGGTTGGCGTAGAACTCGACGCCCGCCGCGAAGATGTCCGAGGTGGCCTCGTTGAGGCCGCCGGACTCACCCTGGTAGTCCAGGTTGGCGGTGGCGGCGGTGAGGCCGTGGCTCATCTCGTGGCCGGCCACGTCCAGCTCGGTCAGCGGGTGGGTGTTGCCGCTGCCGTCGCCGTACGTCATGCAGAAGCAGCCGTCGTCCCAGAAGGCGTTGACGTAGTTGCTGCCGTAGTGGACCCGGCTGAACGCGCCGACGCCGTCGCCGCGGATGCCGCTGCGGTTGAAGGCGCTCTTGTAGAAGTCCCAGGTGGCGGCGGCGCCGTAGTGGGCGTCGACGGCGGCGGACTCGCGGTTGCTCGCGGTGCCGTCGCCCCAGCTGTCGGTCGACTTGCTGAAGATCGTGCCGTTGCCCGAGGTGCCGTTCTTCATGTCGGTCGTGTAGTGACCGCCGCGGGCGCCGTCCTTCAGCTGGAACGAGCTGCCGGACTGCGTCGAGTTGACGGTGACGTTGCCGACGAAGACGCCCTTGCCGGTGCCGGTGTGGATGGTCTCCTTCTTGGCCAGCACCGCACCGGTGGTGGCGTCGGTGACGACCTTGAGCCGGCTCGGGGTGCCGTCGGACTGGGTGCCGGTGACGACGGTCTCCCAGGCGAGCTTGGGGGTGCCGTCGGAGGCGAACACCACCAGGCGCGGGGCGGCCTCCACGGAGGCGCCGGACCCGGCGGCCAGCGCGGCCTCCTGGGCCTTCGGCGCGGCCAGCTTCGGGGTGGTGCCCACGCCGTCCAGCGAGGCCTCGGTGGCGCGGTCCACGCCCTTGGTGGCGCCGTTGGGGGCCAGGTGCACGATCAGGTCGCCGCCCAGGACGGGCAGTCCGGCGTACGTCCGCTCGTAGCGCAGGTGCTGGCTGCCGTCGGCGTCCTTGACGACGTCCTTGGCGATCAGCTTCTCCTGGCCGCCGAGACCGATCGCCGGGGCCAGCGAGGCGCCCTGCTGCTCGGCGGCGGCGATGAGCTGGGCCCGGTTGGCGGCGAGCGCGGAGGGCTGCTCGGCGACGGCCGGCGTGTCGGGGCTCTGCGCCTGGGCGATGACGGGGATTCCGGTCACCAGCAGCGCGGTGGTGGCGGCCATGACAACCGCTGCCTTCCGCGCGTGGGTGTAGCGGGACATGCGGACTCCTTTTCCGACCGGACGCGGGTTCGCGCGCGGTGGAGAGAACCTGGCCGCGGGGTTGCGGCACAGTGGGGGCCCCCGCCGCCGGTGTCACGGCGCGGGGCGGTGTGCGGAGCAGTTGCGGAAGTGGATGCGCTGTACCGGACCTGGGACAGCTGCACCGGAGGGTGGGGGACCCCCGCGTCTGCAGCCGGAGGAATCGTGGCAGCAAACGAGCTGTGAATGACAGATGCATGCCAGGGTTTGGCCGATTAGCAACTCCGCACCCCCATCCGCCGGGGCACCGACCGTGTTACGGGCGCGGAACATTCCGACGATGGTTGTCGTTTCCGGCAGGCCGTTCGGCCACCCCCGGGCTGGCACTGACCAGCACTCAGGGCCTTGATCCGGTCCACATGGTGGACGGCGACGCCGGGCGGACGCGACACCCCATCTTTCCGGCCGTGCCAGGGTCGGTTTTCGGCCACCCACCGCCGTACGGGCGCGAAAGGGCCCCGTACCGCGGAGGGCGGTACGGGGCCCGGATGACACCCGGTCAGATGCTCCGCAAGGTGGCGAGTCAGCTGCCGTACGGGGCTGCCTGATCAGCGCTGGACGAACACCGCCACGGTGCGCGCCGGCACGGTGAAGGTGCCGGTCGCGGCGTCGAAACCGGACTGCTTGACCACCGGGTCCGACCCGCCGGCCTGGACCGGGTGCAGCGCCTGGCCGGTGCCGCTCAGCGCGGCCACGGTCTGCTTCTGGGCCTGCGGGGTGGCGTTGAAGACCACCGTGATGCCCTTCTCGGCGCCGGCCAGACCGGTGCCGTCCAGCCGCAGCGTGATGACGCCGGGCGTCTCACCCGCCGTACCGGACAGCGGGTAGCTCAGCCGCTGCTGGACCTCGGCCAGGGTGGGCAGCGAGAACAGCGGCGAGGACCGCTTGATCCGCAGGAACTGCTGGTACTGCGCGGTGGTCGCCTGGATCTGGGCCGCGCCCATCTTCAGACCGGGGTCGGCCAGCAGGGACTTGGCGGTGGGCCACATCTCCTTGTTGTCCGCCGCCGGCGGCAGGCCGCGGCCCCAGCCGTTGCCCCGCGTCGGGTCCCACTGGATGGCGTTGTACCAGTCGCCCGAGTCGAAGGAGTTGGCGTCCAGCGACTTGGAGCGCAGCAGGTCGGTACCGGCCTGGGCGAAGCCCGACCCCTGGCCGAGGGCGGTCAGGGCGAGTGCCAGCGCCTGGGTCCGGGCCCGGTCGGCGGGCGCGGTGGCGGCGGGCAGCTTGAACGCCAGCGCGTCGTACAGGTCGGCGTTGTCGTGCGCGTCCACGTAGGCCAGCGCCTCGCCGGGCCGGGCCGCGTAGCCGGTCGGCGCGCCGTTGTAGTCGACCTGGGCGCCGGTGACCGCCTTGCCCGAGCTGTCGGTGAAGCGGTAGCCGGCGAGGTTGCCGGTGAGCGAGACCTTGATCTGGTCCATCTGGTGCTTCAGACGGGCCAGTTGCTCCTCCCGGGTGCCGTTGGCGGGCGAGCCGTTCGGGTCGGTGTACAGGCCCGAGACGAAGCCCTGCTGCGGGGCCGAGGAGAGCATGTAGTTGCCGCCGCGGGCGGCGTCGCGCACCCGGTCGTCGAAGGTGGCTATGCCGGTGCCGGCCATGTTGAGCTGGGTGGCCTGCACGAAGCGGGCGTCGTTGGCCACCACCCCGAAGTTCCAGCCCTCGCCGTACAGCAGGATGTTCTTGCCGTCCACGCCGTCGGAGGCCGGGGTCATCCGGCGCAGCGCGGCCTGCACGTCCAGCATGGTGGACTTCGGGTCCAGGCCCATCAGGTCGAAGCGGAAGCCGTCGACCTTGTACTCACGGGCCCAGGTGGTCACCGAGTCGACCACCAGGCGGTTCATCATGGCGTGCTCGGGCGCGGTGTCGGCGCAGCAACTGTCGGCGGTCACCTTGCCGTTGGCGTCGAGCCGCTGGTAGTAGCCGGGGACCACCCGGTCCAGCACGGAGTGCTCGGCCTGGCCGCTGGCGGCGGTGTGGTTGTAGACCACGTCCACGACCACCCGTAGCCCGGCGGCGTGGATCGCCTGCACCATCTGCCGGTACTGCACGGTCCGGGCCGCCCCATTGGAATCGGTGGCGTACGAGCCCTCCGGCACGTTGTAGTGCAGCGGGTCGTAGCCCCAGTTGTAGGCGTCCTCGGCCCGGACGGCGGCCACGCACTCCTGCTGCTTCTCGCTGTCCGCCGCCAGCGACGCGAGGTCGCAGGCCGGCAGCTTCTGCTCGGCCCGGTTCTCCCGGATGGTGGCGATGTCGAAGGTCGGCAGCAGGTGGACGGTGGTGACGCCGGCCGCGGCGAGCTCGCGCAGGTGCTTCATGCCGGCCGACTCGGAGCGGGTGAACGCCAGATAGGTGCCGCGCTCGGCGGCCGGCACGGTGGTGTCCTCGACCGAGAAGTCGCGGACGTGCAGTTCCTGGATCTGCTCCTTGGCGAGCGGGACGGCCGCCGGGACGGCATGGTTCTCCCAGCCCGCGGGCTTGAGCTCCTTGGCGGCGAGGTCGGCAACCAGGCTCCGCTTCGAGTCGGTGGACAGCGCCACCGAGTAGGGGTCGGTGACGGTGTTGACGACCACCTGCTGGACGCTCGGCGCCCAGACCTTGACCTGGTAGAGGTAGTACTTGCCGTCCAGCTCGGCCCGGTCGCGGACGAGCTCCCAGACGCCGGTCTCGTCGTCGCGCTTCAGCGGCAGGGTCTTCGGGGTGCCGCCGGTCGGGCCGTCGAAGACCTGGACGGACACCTCCTGGGCGGTCGGCGCCCAGAGCGAGAGCGCCACCTTGCCGTTGTAGTACGCCGGGCCGAAGTCCACCCGGGCGGTGCGGCGCGCGTACAGGTCGTCCAGGACGCCGGGGATCTGCACGCCGGTGGCGGCCAGGGTGGCGCCGCTCGGCAGGTGCTCGGTGAAGAGCAGCTGGCCGCGCAGCGCCTGCGGGACGCGGGAGGCGTCGCGGGCGTCCACGGTGAAGGCCCGGTAGCCGGCCAGGTGCGGGAACGCCGTCTTCTGGGCGTCGGTGAGGCCGCCCTTGACCGGCTCCAGGCGGATCCACCGGCCGCGCTCGGACAGCACCCCCTTGTCGACGGTGATGCCGCCCTCGGGGTCGTACACCAGCTGGGCGCTGGTGCCGCCGGCCAGGGCGGCGTCGTTCGCGCCGTAGCCGGCCGGGACGACGACCGTGCGGGCGTCGATCCACTGGGCCTTGGCCGTGCCGGGGTCCAGCTGGGAGGAGGCGGTGGCGGTCTGCGGCAGCAGGTAGCCCTCGCGGCCGCCGAGGATCCAGACCTCGCGGCCGTTCACGGCGAGGTCCAGCGACTGGTCGTTCGGCAGGTCCTTGTCGTTGCCCCGGTGCAGGATGTAGCTGAGGCTGGTCGCGCCGGGGGCGAGCGGCACCTCGAAGACGGCGCCGAAGGCGTCGCGGCGGGCCGGCATCAGCGGGTTGCCCCAGTCGGTGGGGGTGGCGGCACCGGTCCAGTCGTGCAGGCCCCAGCCGTCGTAGTTCCCGTCGGCCCGGTTGTAGTGGATGACGGCGGTGTTCGCCGACGGGGTGGTGACCGGCCCGGGGTTGCTGGTGCGGACGGTCGGGTCGCCCTCGGTGAGCCAGATCTCGCCGGTGCTGCCGAGGTCCAGGTGGCGGTCGGCGTCGACGTCCTTGACGCCGTCCTTCTCGACGATGAAGCCGAGGTCGGAGGCTCCGGGCTTGAGCTTCACCCAGGCGAAGGCGCCGTACGCGTCGCGGCCGGTGAAGCCGTGCCCGGCGGGCCACTGGGTGCCCTCGCCGTCGGCGAGGTCGCCCCAGGCGTAGAGGTTCCAGCCGTCGTAGTCGCCGTTCTTGCGCTGGTAGTGCACGACGGCGTACGAGCGGGAGGCGGTGGTGGGCACCGGCTTGGGGGCGGGGGCGCCGGTGGTGAAGCTCGCGGTGGCGGAGCTCAGCCGGCCGGCGGAGTCCTGGACGACGGCCTTGTAGCGGACGACCGTGCCGGGCGCGACGCCGGTGAGGTCCTGGGTGACCCGGTGGTGTCCGGTGTCGGAGGTGCCGAGCGTCTGCCAGGGGCCGTTGCCGATCTGCGCGGCGAAGGCGACCCGGTCGAAGCCGCCGCCGGGCACCTCGGCACCGACGGTGACGGTGCCGGTGCTGCCGTCGGCGGGGGCCTTGAGGCCGACCGTCGGGGCGGCGGCGGCCGGGGTGACCTTGCCGGCGGCCTTGAGGACGACCGAGGAGAGCGCGGGCACGGTGACGGTGACCTTGCGGTCGGCGCCGCTGGTCGTCTTCTCCCCCGCGGCCGGGTAGATCCGGTCGAAGCCCTGGCCGGCCGAGAAGGTGTCCAGGGTGACGGTCTTCGCCTCGGTGGCGTTGTTCACCGCGACCAGGTACTCGACCTGCTGGCCGGCGTCGATCCGGGAGAAGGCGTACACGCCGGCGCCGTCGGCGGCGTACCGCTCGATCTGGGCGCCGTCGGCGAGCACCGGGTGGTCGCGGCGCAGCTTGGCGAGGCCGGCGATGCCCTGGTAGAGCTCGCCGCCCTGGCCGTACCGGTCGGCGGAGCCGCTCGGGCCGCCGATCACCCGGTCGCCGTTGTAGGACGGGGTCCGGGAGGCGAACAGGTCGTGGCGGGCGTCCTTGTCGCCGCCGGCGCCGGTGAGGCCCTGCTCGTCGCCGTAGTAGACGACGGGCTGGCCGCGGGTGAGGAACTGCAGCTCGTTGGCGAGCCGGTCCTTGCGCAGCAGGGTGGCGTCGTCGGCGCCCGGGTTGTCGGTGACCAGGAAGGAGCCGAAGCGGCCCATGTCGTGGTTGCCGAGGAAGGTCGGCAGCTCGTAGGCGTCGGTGGCGGCCGTGGTGTAGCGGTAGTCCTGGGCGTACACCTCGGCGAGGGCCCGGGCGGAGCCGCCCTGGGAGACGTAGCCGCGGGCGGCGTTCTGGAACGGGAAGTCCAGGGTGGCCTGGAGCTTGCCCTTGGTGACGTACGGCGCGGTGACGGCGGGGTCGCCGGAGTAGACCTCGCCGAACATGAAGAAGTCCTTGTCGCCCTGCTTGGCGGCGAACTCCTTGAGCGAGGGGGCCCACTGCTGCCAGAAGGCCATGTTGACGTGCTTGACGGTGTCGATCCGGAATCCGTCGACGCCGAAGTCCTTCACCCACTGCTGGTAGACCTTCTCGAAGCCCTTCGCCACCTTCGGGTTCTGGGTGTCGAGGTCGTCGAGGCCGGAGAAGTCGCCCTCGGTCGAGGACTCGCCGGCGAAGGTGGAGTCACCGCGGTTGTGGTAGAGCGAGGGGTCGTTCAGCCAGGCCGGGGTCTTGGCGTTGGCGTCGGCCGGGGTGCGGAAGACCGGGGAGTACGGGAACGAGTCCTTGGTGAGCTTCGGCCAGGCGGCCCCGGCGTCGGCGACGGCGGTCTCGTCGACCGGCTTGCCGTCCGCGTCCAGCACCGGGTAGGCGCCGGTGGTCCGGTAGCCGTACTGCTTCTGCTGGTAGTCGATGACGTCGGCGGTGTGGTTGGTGATGACGTCGAAGAAGACCTTGATGCCCCGGGCGTGCGCCTTGGCGATCAGCTCCTTGAGCTGGTCGTTGGTGCCGAAGTGCGGGTCGACCTGGGTGAAGTCGGTGATCCAGTAGCCGTGGTACCCGGCGGAGGCCTGGTCGCCCGCGCCCTGGACCGGCTTGTTCTTGAAGATCGGCGCCATCCAGATCGCGGTGGTGCCGAGGTTCTGGACGTAGTCGAGCTTCTGGATCAGCCCGGCGAGATCGCCGCCGTGGTAGAAGCCCTTGTCCGCCGGGTCGAGGCCGTGGTCGAGGCGGCTGCCGGCGATGCCGCCGGTGTCGTTGCCGGGATCGCCGTTGGCGAAGCGGTCCGGCAGGACGAAGTAGAACTGCTCGCGGCTCAGGTCGTGCCGGCCCGCGGTGGCGGCGAGTGCCGAGTCCGAGGGCGGGTCCGGCGGGGCCGCGGCGGACACCGGGGCGGTGCCCAGGGTGGCCGCGGTGAGCGAGGCGGCGAGCAGGACGGCCGCCCGGCCGGGTCTGCGGTGGGGGGTGGTGCTCCGTTGGCGGCGGGACTCGGCGTCGGCCACTGAGGGCTCCCTTACGGAGGGTCAGGGGGGATCGGGTGGCCGAGACGCTAGCGGCTGCAAATTGTTTCAGCAAGATGCAGAAACGGTTTCCGTCCCGGAAAATCCACGGCCCCACCCCCGGCTGCACGGCCCACCGGCATCGGCGCGAGAATGGGACGTATGCCCGTCCCACCGGTACCCCCCAGAATCGAACGCACCCCCTACCCCGGTGGGAGCAGCCCCCTAGGCCTGAAGGGGGACGTCCGGTGAAGGATCCACATCCGCAGGATGACCAGACGGCCACCGCCGGTCTGGCAGACTTCTCGTCCATGGGGGAACCGACCGACATCCAGCAGAGCGGCGCCGAGCGCGCCGAGGCGGTGCGCGGTGGCGGTTCCGTGGCAGACCAGACCCCCGCGGTCGGGCTGCCCGGAGGAGCCACCCGCGTCGCCCAGTCCCGTTCGGCCGCGCTGCGCGAGCGCCTGCGCGACCAGCGCCGCTCGCCGGCCCGTCCCAGGGTCTGGTTCGAACTGGCGCTGATCGGGATCAGCTACTGGGTCTACTCGATGATCCGCAACGCCGTCCCCGAGCAGGAGTCGATCGCCCAGCGGCACGCCGCCGCGATCTGGGACTTCGAGAAGTCCTTCGGCACCGCCTTCGAGCACTCGGTGAACCACGCCGTCGACAAGATCTCCTGGCTCATCGTCGGGATGAACTACTACTACGCGACGCTGCACTTCGTGGTCACCATCGGTGTGCTGGTCTGGCTCTACCGACGGCACCCGGGCCGCTACGCGGCGTCCCGGACGGTGCTGTTCGTGACCACCGGCATCGCGCTGGTCGGCTTCTACTTCTACCCGCTGGCCCCGCCCCGGCTGATGACCGGCGGGGGCTTCATCGACACCGTGATCGTGCACGGCACCTGGGGCTCGATGGCCTCCGGACCGGCCACCCACGTGTCCAACCAGTACGCCGCGATGCCCTCGATGCACATCGGCTGGTCGCTCTGGTGCGGGCTGACGATCTTCTTCCTGGCCCGCGCGGCCTGGGTGCGGGCGCTCGGCCTGCTCTACCCGGCGGTGACCCTGGTCGTGATCGTCTCGACCGCCAACCACTTCTGGATGGACGCCGTCGGCGGCGTCATCTGCCTCGCCGTGGGCTTCGCCGCGGCCCGCGCGATCTACCACGTCTGGGCCTACCAGCTGCCGAAGGTCCCCGCCCGGGAGGACGGCGAGCAGCCGGTCACCGTCCCCGAGCAGTGGAGCGCCCCCGAGGTCAGCGTCGGCCGACGCTAGCGACAGGACCCGTACGGACGGCCCGCGGAGAGGGATCTCCCCGCGGGCCGTCCGGCGTTCCCGCCCGGACGTACGGGTCTCGCGCCACCGGCCGTCGCGCCACCGGCCGTGGCCGCCCGGCTCACCCGTAGAACAGCCGCTCCACCACCGCCCGGGCCCGCCGGGTGGTGCGCCGGTAGTCGTCCACCAGCTCACCGCTGTGCCCCTCGCCGTACCCGAGGTAGCGGGCCACCCCGGCCAGCTCGCGGGCGTCCCCCGGGAAGCTGTCCCCCGGCCGGCCGCGGACCAGCATCACCGCGGCCCGCACCCGCGAGGCGAGCACCCAGGCCGCGTCCAGCACCGCCGCGTCCTCGTCCCCGACCAGCCCGGCCGCCAGCGCGGCGGCCAGCGCCGCCCTGGTCCGGGTGGTGCGCAGCGCGGGCAGCTCGTGGCCGTGCCGGAGCTGGAAGAGCTGGACCGTCCACTCGACGTCGGCCAGCCCGCCCCGGCCGATCTTGGTGTGGGTGGTCGGGTCCGCCCCGCGCGGCAGCCGTTCCGCCTCGATCCGGGCCTTGATCCGGCGGATCTCCATGAGGTCCCGCTCCGGCACCCCGGTGCCCGGGTAGCGCAGCGGATCGATCAGCCGCCGGAACCGCGCGCCCAGCTCCTCGTCCCCCGCCACCGGCTCCGCCCGCAGCAGCGCCTGGCTCTCCCAGACGTGCGACCAGCGCCGGTAGTAGGCCTCGTACGAGGCGAGGGTGCGCACCAGCGGGCCGTTGCGGCCCTCCGGGCGCAGGTCGGCGTCCACCTCCAGCGGCGGCTCGGTGGACGGCGCGGCGAGCAGCGCGCGCAGCTCGTGGCAGACCGCCTGGGCGGCCCGGGCGGCGTCGTGCTCCAGCGAACCCAGCAGCGGCTCGTGGACGAGGAGCACGTCGGCGTCGGAGCCGTAGCCGAGCTCGTGCCCGCCGAAGCGGCCCATCGCGATCACCGCGATCCGGGTCGGCAGATCGCCGTTCTCCGCCTCCCAGCCCGCCACGCAGGCGCGCAGCGCGCCCTGGAGGGTGGCGGCGTTGAGCGAGGTGAGCGCCTCCCCGGCGGTGTCCAGGGCCTCGGCGGGATCGTCGCCGAACCGGCCCAGCACATCGGCGGCGGCCGTCCGGAACAGCTCGCGGCGGCGCACCGAACGGGCGGCCGCCACCGCCGCCGCGGTGCTGCCGGCCCGGCCGACGGCCGCCAGGATCTCCTGCTCCAGCCCGGCCCGGCCGCGCGGCACCAGCCCCTGCGGATCGCCGAGCATCGCCACCGCCTCGGGGGCGCGCAGCAGCAGGTCGGGGGCGAGCCGGCCGGCCGAGAGCACCCGGGCCAGCTGCTCGGCGGCGGCGCTCTCGTCGCGCAGCAGCCGCAGGTACCAGGGGGTGCGGCCGAGCGCGTCGGAGACCTGCCGGAAGTTGAGCAGCCCGGCGTCCGGGTCGGCCGAGTCGGCGAACCAGCCCAGCAGCACCGGTAGCAGGGTCCGCTGGATGGCGGCCTTGCGGCTGACGCCCGAGGCGAGCGCGCTGAGGTGGCGCAGCGCGGCGGCCGGGTCCGCGTAGCCGAGCGCCTCCAGCCGGGCGCGGGCCGCGTCCGGGGAGAGCCCGGCCGCTCCGGCCGGCAGCTCGGCGACGGCGTCCAGCAGCGGCCGGTAGAACAGCTTCTCGTGCAGCCGGCGCACCTCGACGGCGTGCCGCTTCCACTCCCGCTGGAGGGCGGCGACCGGATCGGCCCGGGTGTCATCGTGGATCGCCTGGGCCAGCGAACGGGCGAGCCGGCGCTGGTCGCCCTCGTCCTTGGGCATCAGATGGGTGCGGCGCAGCCGGTGCAGCTGGATCCGGTGCTCCAGCGAGCGCAGGAAGCGGTAGGCGGCGTCCAGCGAGGCCGCGTCCGCCCGGCCCACGTACCCGCCCCTCGACAGCGCCTCCAGCGCCTCCAGGGTGTTGCCGCTGCGTAGCGACGGGTCGGTGCGCCCGTGCACCAGCTGCAGCAGCTGGACGGAGAACTCCACGTCGCGCAGGCCCCCGGGGCCCAGCTTCAGCTGGCGGTCGAGCTCGGTGACCGGGATGGAGTCGATCACCCGCCGGCGCATCTGCTGGACGTCGGCGACGAAGTTCTCCCGCGCGGCGGCCTGCCACACCAGCGGCGCCAGCGCCCCGGTGTACGCGGCCCCCAGCTCGGCGTCCCCGGCGACCGGGCGGGCCTTGAGCAGCGCCTGGAACTCCCAGGTCTTGGCCCAGCGCTGGTAGTACGCGAGGTGGCTGGCCAGGGTGCGCACCAGCGGGCCGTTGCGGCCCTCGGGGCGCAGGTTGGCGTCCACCGGCCAGATGGTGCCCTCGCCGGTGGTGTCGGCGCACAGCCGGGTCAGCGCCGCGGCCAGCCGGGTGGCGGCCTTCAACGCCTCGTGCTCGTCCACGCCCTCGTGCGGCTCGGCCACGTAGATGACGTCCACGTCGGAGACGTAGTTGAGCTCGCGGCCGCCGCACTTGCCCATGCCGATCACGGCGAGCCGGCAGGCGCGGGCGGCCTCCGGGTCCTGCTCGGCGGCGATGTCCAGCGCGGTCTGCAGGGTGGCGCCGGCGAGGTCGGCCAGTTCGGCGGCGGTCTGGGCCAGATCGGTGGTGCCGGTCAGATCGCGGGCGGCGATGGCCAGCAGGCTGCGCCGGTACGCGACGCGCAGCGCGTCGGCGCGGTCGGCGGCGCCCTCGCCCCACACCTCGTCCCGGAGCGCCCGCAGGAAGTCCTCCGGGCCGGGGTGGATGTCGCGCAGCTCGAAGGTGACCAGGGCGTGCCAGTCCCGCGGGTGCCGGGCCAGGTGGTCGGCGAGCGCGGTGGAGGCGCCGAGCACGCCGAGCAGCCGGTCGCGCAGCGGCTTGGAGGTGGTCAGGGTGTCGCGCAGGGTGTGCCGGTCGGACTCCTCGGCGGCCTCCAGCAGCCGGGACAGGCCCAGCAGCGCGAGGTCCGGGTCGGCGGTGGCGCCGAGGGCGTCCAGCAGCACGGGGTCGTCGTCCAGGCCTTCGAGTCCGGGGCCGGCCAGCAGCCGTACGGCCCGCGCCGGATCGGTGAACCCGCGTCGTACCAGCCGGATCTCCGGCCGGCTCACCCGGCCCCCGGCCCGCTGCTCCTCCACCGTCATCGCCCCTCCATCCGTCCGTTCAGCAGGTTACGCGCCCCCGCGCCACCGCGCCGGGCGTGACCGCGGACCGGACCCGCCGGCCCGGGACGTGGCGTGTCGGCTTGCCCGCCCGTTCGCGGACGCGGTGGAGTACGCCCAGGACCGGCCCCTCCTCCCCCGCCTTCCCCCGTTCACCCCGTTCACCCTTCCCCCCCCCACCGCCCCGACCGAAGGACGGCCCATGGCGACCGTGCACCCGTCCGCGACGCGGACCCCGCGCCGACGCCCGCTCCGGGTCGCGGCCCGCGCGCTCGGCGAGCTGCTGCTCACCCTCGGCGTGCTGCTCGCCCTGCTGGTCGTCCACGCGCTGTGGTGGACGGACGTCACGGCCACCCGGCACGCGGACCGCGCCTCCGAGCAGCTGCGCCAGCGCTGGTCGACGGCGGCCCCGGCCGCTCCGGCGACCCCGGCGGGGTCGCCGGCCGGGAGCGCGGACACCGCCGCCCCGGCGCCCTTCGAGGCGGACGGCGGCATCGGCTTCCTGCACGTGCCCGCCCTGGGCGCCGGCTACCAGGTGCTGATCGAGACGGGCACCGACGAGGCCACCCTCGCGCGGGGGGTCGCCGGCGTCTACACGCAGCCGTACCGCTCCGCCATGCCCTGGGACCCGCGGGGGAACTTCGCCCTCGCCGCCCACCGCGACGGCCACGGCGCGAAGTTCCACGACCTCGACCGGCTGGGGCCGGGCGACGCGCTGGTGGTGGAGACCCGCGACCGCTGGTACGTGTACCGCGTCGACGCCACGCTGCCGAAGACCTCCAAGGACGACACCGGCGTCATCGCCCCGGTGCCCACCGGCTCCCCCTACACCGGGCCCGGCCGCTACATCACCCTGACGACCTGCACGCCGGTCTACACCTCGCTCTACCGGATGGCCGTCTGGGGCAGCCTGGTCCGGGAGCAGCCGGTGGACCGGGACCGTACGCCGCCTCCCGAGCTGCGGGACCCCTCGCAGGGGTGAGCGGCCGCGGCCGTCCGGCGGGCCGACCCGTCCCGCACGCGCAGCCGCCCCGGCCGTTGAACGGCCGGGGCGGGTGCCCCCTCTGACGGGCCGCGGCGCGCGGCCGGGAGAAAGATGGGAAGATG
>NZ_JBSGFD010000206.1:0-13868 GCF_053603215.1 Kitasatospora sp. NPDC004240
CGAGGCCGCTGCCGATGGCCTCCAGGGCGCCCATGTCCTCGGGGTTCGGGTCGTCCGGGGTCAGGCCGCTGGGGTCGGTGTAGACCGTGGGGGCGTCGGCCGCGTAGGCGTAGGCGGAGATGTACGGGGAGCCCGCCGGGACGGCCAGCGGGTCACGGGAGGTGAACCGGCCGGTGGCGGTGTCGTACGAGCGGGCCCGCAGGTACTGCTTGCCCGGCACGGCGGGGTCGTTGTACTGGCCGGCGAAGCCGAACGGGGTGGTCGGCGCGCCGGTCGCGAGGGTGGCCGTCCCCCAGCGGCCGTAGGGGTCGTAGGCGCTGCGGGTCTGCTGGGCGCCGGTGGAGTTGGTCAGGTCGGTGACCGAGCCGAGCCAGTCGTGGTGGAGGTAGTAGGTGCCCGAGGGGTTGCGCTGGCTCTGCGGCAGGCCCAGCGGGTCGTAGGTGTAGTCGCCGATCGCGGCGCCGGACCCGTTGGTCTCGGCGGCGATCTGCGGCAGCGGGTTGTTGATGTCCCAGGTGAGGGTGCGCGCCAGGGTGCCGTTGGTCTTCGTGGTGACCCGGTTGCCGTCGGCGTCGTAGGTGAAGGTGAAGGTCTGCTTGCCGACGACCGTACTGGGACGGCCGGCCGCGTCGTAGGTGGTCGTGGTGGTGTGGACGGCGAGCGGGTCGCGGTAGGTCTTGGAGTTCCAGACCGCCTTGCCGGCGCTGTCGTAGAGGACGAAGTTGCCGTCGTCCTGGACCTTGGCCACGGCCCCGGCGTTCCCGGCGGTGTTGGTGCTCCACAGCACGGTCCCGCCGCCGTCGGCGACCACGAGGTTGCCGTCGGCCTGCATGGTGGCCCGGGCGCCGGGGTGGCCGGCGGTTCCGGAGGACCAGGCGGCGAGGCCGGTGTCGATCTGGTACAGGACCAGGTTGCCGTCGGCCTGCATGATCAGCCGGGCGTTGTTGGACTCGACGGCCGTGCCCGGGGCGAGGACGGTGCCACTGGCGATCGTCCGGTCCCGGTAGGGGGTCTTGACGCTGGTGGTGTTGCCGTCGGCGTCGTAGCCGTAGGTGGTGGTCGCCGAACCGACGGCGCTCGTGGTGAGCCGGTCGGCGGCGTCGTAGGTGTACGTGGTGGTGCCGAAGCCGTCGGTCTGGGTGAGCCGGTTGCCGACCTTGTCGTAGGTGTAGCTCAGGGCTCCGGCGGCGCAGCCGACGCCCGACGGGTTGACCGGGCAGCCGGTCAGCAGGCGGCCGGCCTGGTCGTAGGTGTGGTTCTGGACGCCCGTGCCCAGCCCGAGCCGGTTCACGTTGACACTTGTGGGCTGGCCGGCCGCGTCGCGGGTGAGCTGCCAGGAGGCGAGCGTGGTGGCGCCCTTGGCACTGGCGATGCCGCTGAGCCGGCCCGCGGGGTCGTAACTGCGGCTCTCGGTGTGGCCGTTGGTGCCGGGCAGGATGGTGCTGGTGAGGTGCCCGGCCGGGTCGTAGCCGTAGCCGGTGGTGGCCCCGTCTGCGGTCAGCCGGGTGCGGCGTCCGTCGTCGTCGTACGCGTAGGTGAGGGTCTTGCCGTTGGGGTACTGGCGGCTGGTCAGGCTGCCGCGCGCGTCGTACCCGTAGGTGAAGCCGGCGCCGCCGCCGGGTGCGGTGGCGGAGGTGAGCCTCCCGGCCTTGTCGTGGGCGAATGTACGGGTGCCGGTGGCGTCGGTGACCGTGGCGGGCCGGCCGGCCTTGTCGTAGGTGCGGCCGACGGCGGGGGTGCTGTCGGAGTAGCCGGTGCCGGTGGCCAGGCCGCGCGGATCGTAGCCGGTGGTGGCGGTCAGGCCGCGGGCGTTGGTGAGGGTGGTGGGGTGTCCTTCCGGGTCGTAGCCGTACCCGACCTTGTTGCCGAGCGGGTCGGTGGTCGTGGCGGGCCGGTGCAGCGCGTCGTAGGTGTAGGTGGTGACGTGGCCGTTGGCGTCGGTGCGGCCGGTCCGGTTGCCGCCGGCGTCGTAGGCGTTGGTGGTGACCGCGCCGGCCGGGTCGGTGACGGTGAGCGGACGGCCGTTCGCGTCGTAGGCGGTGCCGGTGCGCCGGCCCAGCGGGTCGGTGACCGAGGTCGCGCGGCCGAGGGCGTCGTAGGCCGTGGTGGTGGTGTTGCCCAGCGGGTCCTTGACGGTGGTGCGGTTGCCCCCGGCGTCGTAGCCGAAGGTGGTCGTGTAGGTCGCCGGGTCGGCGCCGGAGGCGTTGCCGCGGGCGTCGACGACGGCGGTGGGCCGCTCGTCGGCGTCGAACGACCACGTCGTGCGGTGGCCGAGCGGGGTGGTCAGCGAGACCCGGTTGCCGCTCGCGTCGTACCCGTGGGTGGTGGTCTTCCCGAGCGCGTCGGTGACGGTGGTCAGCCGGCCGGCCGCGTCGTAGCCGAGGGTGGTCCTCGCCGCGGTCGGATCGGTGACGGTCAGGACCTGGCCGGTCGGGCTGTAGGTCGTGGCGGTGGCGTTGCCGAGCGGGTCGGTGACGGTGACGGGCCGGTTGACCTGGTCGTAGGCGGTGGCGGTGACGGCTCCGGTGGGATCGGTGACCGAGGTGCGGTTGCCGTTGGCGTCGTACCCGTAGGCCCAGGTGTAGGCGGCGGCCGTGGCGCCGGGGGCGTTGCCGCGGGCGGTCACCGTGCTGGTGCGCCGGTTGTTCCGGTCGTAGCCGTAGGTCGTCCGGTTCCCGAGGGCGTCGGTGACGGCGGTCAGGTTCCCGGCCGGGTCGTAGGTGCTGGTCGTGGTGTTGCCCAGCGGGTCCTTGACGGTGGTGCGGTGGCCGGCCGCGTCGTAGCCGTAGGCGGTGGCGTTGCCCAGCGGGTCCTTGGCGCCGGTCAGCCGGCCGGCGGCGTCGTACTCGTAGGTGGTGGTGCCGCCGAGCGGGTCGGTGGCGGAGGTGAGCAGGTCGCCGGCGTCGTAGGTGTAGGTCGTGGTGTGGGCGGCCGCGGTGGCGCCCGGGGTGTTGCCCCGGGGGTCGGTCTTGGTGGCGAGCCGGCCCGCGGCGTCGTAGGTGAAGGTCGTCCGCTCCCCGAGCGGGGTGGTGACCGAGGTCCGGTTGCCCTTGGTGTCGTAGCCGTAGGTGGTGGTGCCGCCGCGCGGTCCGGTGACGGTCGCGAGCGCGCCGAGCGGCGTGTAGGTGAACGTGGTGCGCCCGCCCGCGGGGTCGGTGCTCGCGGTCAGCCGGTTCGCCGTGTCATAGGTGTAGGTCGCGGTGTTGCCGCGGCCGTCCTTGTGGGTGGCGACGTTGTTGCCGGCGTCGTAGGTCCAGGTCTCGGTGACCGACACCGGCGCGGGGGCGGTGCTGGTCAGAGCGTTGCCGTTGGCGTCGTGGGTGAAGGTCGAGGTGTTGCCGTTCGGGTCGGTGACCGCGGTGCGGTTGAGCGACCCGTCGTAGGTGTAGCGGGTGGTCCTGCCGTACGGGTCGGACTGCCATGCGATGACCCCGCCGCTGTACGCCATCGTCCAGATGCCGCCGTCGGGGTGGGTGACCTGGGTGGTGCCGTTCGCGGCGTCGTAGCCGAAGGCGGTGACGCCGCCGAGGGCGTCGACCTGGCGGGTCACCCGGCCGGAGCCGTCGTAGGTGTTGACGGTGACCACCTTCCCGAGCGGGTCGGTGACGGTGGTCAGCAGGCCGCTGCCGGCGTCGTAGCCGTACGTCGTGGTCCGGCCGCGGAGGTCCCGCACCGCGGTGAGCCGGTCGCCGGTGTACTGGTACGTCACCGTGCGCTGCCCGGGCAGGGTGACGGTGGTCAGCAGGGCGCCGGTGTAGCCGAGGGTCACGGAGCGCCCGGCCGCGTCGGTGATGCCGGTGAGCTTCCCGTCCGTGTGGCCGAGCGTGAGGCCGGCGCCGCCGGGGTCGCGCAGGGTGGTCAGCCGTCCGCCGCCGTCGAAGAGGAGCTGGTGCCGGTCGGGCGTGGTGAGCCGGTAGCCGTCGCCCGTCTTCTGCAGGGTGGAGTGGATGTACGGCCGGGTGGCCGTCAGCGAACCGTCGGGCTGGACCGCGTAGTCGGTCTGCGAGCCGTCCTCGGCCCGGAAGGTCACGACGGACTGGCCGATCAGCAGCGAGGCGGAGTACGGGAAGACCCAGCCCTTGCCGAGCACACCGGTGGCCGTCGTCGAGGAGGAGTAGCTGCGGGTGAGCTCGAAGGGCTGCCCCGGCCCGGGGAGGCGCGCGTCGGTGATGGCCTCGCCGAAGGCCCCGGTCGCGGTGTTGACCGGATCGCCGCAGTACTTGACGAGGTTCAGCACGATACCGGTGCTCGCGGGCGAGCCCGGGCAGGCCAGCGACACGTTGTCCGGGACGCCGACGATCGGCACCGGCGGCGCGGCCACCGAGACCAGGTCGTCGGAACTGCCGTCCTGGTAGCCGTACCTGACGGTGGCGTAGTAGTTCACACCGCGCTGGATCTGCGCCATCAGCGAGCACCAGCCGGTCGACTCGTACACCGACCACTGCGCGGCGTCGATCAGGGCGTTGTCCGAGGCGCGGCGGAACTGCACGGACACGGCGCCGCGGCTGCTGGCCCGCAGGGCGTCCGGGAGCGCCTGGTTGAAGTCCCAGGTGACGCACCAGGAGAGGCCGGTGTTGCCGCTCTGGTAGCTGTCGACGAAGGTGCGGAGGTTCGCGATGTACGGATGGCCGTCGGGCCAGCCCTCGGCGGTCGCGGCGCCCGTGTCCGCGCCCGCGCCCGCGTCCGCGGCGGGCGGCGCGGCGGAGGCGGTCGGCTTCGCGGCACCCGCGGGTGGCTTCGCGGCGGCCAGCTCCTGGAGTTCCGTGCCGGTGATGCTCCGGTACCCGGGCGTGCCGGGACCGGCGACCCGGGCGACCGGCTTCGGCGGGTCACCCGCGGGCGGGTGTACCCCCATCTCCCGTACCTGGCGCTGCTTCTGCTCCATCGACAGGGCCGTGGGCGGCGCGTCGGCGGTGGGCGGGGTGCCCTGATCCGTCACGCCTGCCGGGGCTGCCGCCGCCCCGGGTGACGGGGCCTGCGACTGCGACCAGGCCGGCGGGGCGACGGCGCCGGAGACCACCAGTGACAGCAGGAGGGGTAAGACCAATGTCCTTAAGGGGCGTGCCATTCCCGTGAGGATCCTTCCGTCTTCGCCTGCGGCGAGAGCGAACAGGTGTTCACTCGGGTCGAATCCTTCCCCATCGATAGGTATACGGAGGAGATGGCGGGGATCGTTGACCGAAACCCGTCACGATCCTGGCGGGGACTTGACGCACAGTCAGGTAGTGGCGGATCCGCTCAGCCGGAGATGGTCACCAGGCCCGCCTCGTAGGCGAGGATGACCAGCTGGACGCGGTCGCGGGCGTGGAGCTTGGAGAGCAACCGGGTCACATAGGTCTTCACCGTGGCCGGGCTGATGGTCAGTTCGGCGGCGATCTCGGGGTTGGACAGGCCCCGGCCGACCAGGGTGAGGATCTCGCGTTCGCGGTCGGTGATGCCCTCCATCGGCCTCGACGCCGGAACGGCCGTCCCGGCCGGGGCGGTCGGGGCGGTCGCGGGTTCGCGGCGGGCCGCGAACTCGGCGATCAGGCGGCGGGTGACGCTCGGGGCGATCAGCGCGTCCCCGGCCGCGACCACCCGGACCGCGGCGAGGATGTCGTCCAGGGCCATGTCCTTGACGAGGAACCCGGAGGCGCCCGCGCGCAGCGAGGCGTAGACGTAATCGTCGTCGTCGAAGGTGGTCAGCACCACGACGCGGGCCCGACCGGGGCCCCCGGTGATCAGACGGGTGGCCTCGATGCCGTCCGTCCCGGGCATCCGGATGTCCATGACCACCACGTCCGGGTCGGTCTCCTCGGCCAGCCGGACGGCCTCGGCCCCGGTCCCTGCCTCCCCGACGACCTCCATTCCGGGCGTCTCCGAGATGATCATCTCCAGCGCGGCGCGGATCAGCGGCTGGTCGTCGGCCAGCACCACGCGTACGGTCACCGCGCTCCTCCCGTCATCGGCAGCCGGGCGGTGACCCGGAACCCGCCCTCGGGCCGGGGCCCGGCCAGGAACTCGCCGTTCAGCAGGGCGACCCGCTCCCGCAGACCCACCAGTCCGTACCCGCCGCCGGGGGTGGTGCCGCGGCCTCGGCCCCGGTCGGTGACCTCGATGACCAGTGCGTCGGCGCTCCGGCCGTCGACGAGCACCCGGCAGCCGCGGACGTCGGCGTGGCGCATCACATTGGTCACCGCCTCCTGGATGACGCGGTAGGCCGCGAGGTCGGTCTCCGGCAGCAGGTCGCGGTGCCCGCCCTCCCGTCGGACCTCGACCCGCAGGCCGGCGGAGGCCGCGGTGGCGGTCAGCCGGTCGAGGTCGGCGAGGCCGGGCGGGCCGTACGAGGAGGGCGGCGCGACGGTGCCCGCCGGGCGGACGCCCTCACCGCGCCCGCTCCGGCCGGTCTCGCGGGCGTCGGCCTCTCGTTGATCGGCCTCGCGTTGATCGGCCTCGCGCAGGGCGCCCAGCATCCGGCGCAGCCCCGCCAGGGTCTCCCGGCCTGCCGTCTCGATCTCGGTCAGCGCCTCCCGCGCGCGGTCCGGACGGCTGTCGATGACCCGGCGGGCCGCGCCCGCCTGCAGGGTGACCACGCCGATGCTGTGCGCGACCGTGTCGTGCATCTCGCGGGCGATGCGCAGCCGTTCGGCGGTGACGGCCCGGGCGACGCTCTGGTCGGCCAGGCTGCGGGCGTGCTCGCGCGCCTGGCGCATCGAGCGGCCGACCAGCCAGGCGATGAGGGCCGTCAGCAGTCCGGCGTCGGCGGGGCCGATGGTGGTGCCGGTGTGGAACAGTCCGCCGCCCAGCTCGGGGAGCAGGGCGAGTTGGCCGAACAGCACGCCGAACACCAGGGCCGCGGCCGCCTGCGCGGTCCGGCGCGGGGCGTCGGCCGTGATCCGGCAGAACGCGACGTCGACCGCCAGCAGGGCGACCGGAGTGAGCTGCACCCCGTAGCGCCACGCCTCGGCCGCGGCGATCGAGGCACCGAGCAGTGCGGCGAGGGCCGTCAGCGGCCGGCGGCGCAGCAGGGCGCAGGCGGCCAGGGCCACCACCGTGGCCAGGGCGATCGCCGACCCGTCCCGGGGGGCCGTGTCGCCGTCGCGGGAGAGCGCGGGGTACGTCACCGAGGCGCACCAGGCGAGGGCCGTCCACGCACCCGGCGGTACGCGTCTGAGCAGGGGCAAGGAGGGCGTCACGGACATGCGGTGATCGTATCCAGGGGCCCGCGCCGCGGGGATCCGACCACGGGTGTACGACCTGGGTCGCACGGAGCCGTGAGCAACTGTCACCCCTGCTCCGATGCGGTGGCGGGCCGGTGCGCGGCACCGTTGACCGCATGATCGAAGTCAACGGACTGACGAAGCGTCACGGCCGCACCCTCGCGGTCGACCGTCTCACCTTCACCGTACGCCCGGGCCTGGTGACCGGGTTCCTCGGGCCGAACGGCGCCGGCAAGAGCAGCACCCTGCGGATGATCCTGGGGCTCGACGCCCCCACCGCGGGCACCGCCACGGTCGGCGGGCACCCGTTCCGGGAGCGTCCGCGCGGGCTGCGGCACGTCGGCGCGCTGCTCGACGCGGGCGAGGTGCACGGCGGGCGCAGCGGACGGGCCCATCTGCGGGCGCTGGCCCGTGGCAACGCGCTACCGCGCGGCCGGGTGGAGGAGGTGCTGCGCGAGGTCGGGCTGGCGGGGGCGGCGGCCGACCGCCGGATCGCCGGGTACTCGCTGGGGATGCGGCAACGCCTGGGCATCGCGGCGGCGCTGCTCGGTGATCCGCCGGTGCTGCTGTTCGACGAGCCGCTCAACGGACTGGACCCGGAGGGGGTGGCGTGGGTGCGCGGCCTGTTCCGCCGGCTGGCGGAGGAGGGCCGGACGGTCTTCGTCTCCAGCCATCTGATGAGCGAGATGGAGCACACCGCGGACCGACTGGTGGTCATCGGGCGCGGCTCGCTGATCGCGGCCGAGAGCGTGGCGGAGTTCGCCGCGCGCGGCGACCGGTCCACGGTGAGCGTCGGCACGCCGGAGCCCGGCGCGCTGACGCAGGTGCTGGCGGCGGCCGGCGCCGTGGTGCGGCCCGGCGAGGACGGCGGGCTGACCGTGGCCTGCCTGGACGCGGAGCGGATCGGCGCGCTCGCCCATGAGCACCGGATCCCGCTGCGGGGGCTGACCACCCGCACCGCCTCCCTGGAGGAGGCCTTCATGCGGCTCACCGCCGACAGCGCCGACCACCGTACGGAGGAGCACCGATGACCACGACGACCCCCCTGCCCGCCGGGCCGCGGGCCCGGTTCCGCGATCTGCTGGCCGCCGAGTGGATCAAGTTCTGGTCGCTGCGGTCGATGTGGTGGGTGCTCGGCCTGAGCGCCCTGGTCATCGTCGGCGGCAATCTGAACGCGGCGAAGCGCACCTACGACCAGATCCCGCCGGACAACCCGCTGCCGGCGTCCGGCGATCTGCAGGCGGCGCTGGACAGCTCGTTCACGATGCTCGCCGCCGACATCCTGCTGCTCGTCGCGGGCGGTGTCGGCGCCGTCGTGATCGCCGGCGAGTACGCCACCGGGATGATCCGCACCACGCTGGCCGCCGTCCCCGACCGGCGCGCGCTGCTCGCCGCGAAGGCGGGCGTGCTGACGGCGGTCATGACCGGCTACGGGGCCGTCGTCGCGGGGACGTCCTTCGTCCTGGCCCAGGCGGTCCTGTCCGGGCGGGGTGCCGGTGTGTCGATCACCCATCCCGGGGCCCTGCGGTTCGTGGCGGCGGCCGCCCTGTTCGCACCGGTCTGCGCCCTGACCGGCCTGGCCCTGGGGGTGCTGATCCGGCACGGCGCGGCGACGGTGGTGGGCACGGTGGTGGTGCTCTTCCTGCTGCCCTCCGTGTTCACCGACACCTACCGCTGGTCGGCGGCCGTGAAGCACGCGATGCCGTTCCCCGCCTGGCGGCGCCTGTCACAGGTCGACCTGACCAACACGCTGATACCCGACCACCCGGCGACGGTCGCCGGATCGTGGACCGCCTTCGCGCTGTGGCCGCTCGTCGCCGTGCTGATCGCCACGGCGGTGATCCACCGACGGGACGTCTGAGCGCACCGGGTGACACCGGGAGGACGCTCGGGCCCGGGGACCGGACCGCCCGGGCGGCCATCGGCCGCCGGCCGCCGCCCGGCACCCCGCGACTCCCGGGCCGTAGGACGGCCCCACGTCGCGGCGGTCGCCGGGTGCCCGGCAGTGATCCGCAAGACACGCCCTAGCCGAGGCTGCCGCCGGTGTTCCGGATCATCTGCCGGAGCACCTTGAGGGCGGTGATGTAGTCGGCGTCGTCGATGCCCTCGTGGATGCGGTCGCGGATGGCCGGGGCGTGCCGCTTGAGGCCGGCCCGGGCCTCCTCGCCGGCCTCGGTGATCCACAGCCGTTCCTCGGCGTCGCGGGTGAGCCAGCCGCGCTCCAGCAGCGCCGTGGACTCGGCCGCCAGGTCGTCCTCGGGGCGCAGGTAGGAGCTCATGGCCTGCCGGAGTTCCGGGACCGTCATGCCGTGGCCGTCGGGTGAGAGGTCGGCGGCCGACAGGTTGCGCAGCAGCCAGAACTGGGGCTGCGTGAAGCCGAGTTCGGCCTGCCGGGCGCGGGTGAAGGCGATGAGCGCCTCGTAGGCCACGCCCGTCCAGTAGGCGGCCGGCTGGGTGGCGAGTTCGGCGTCGGAGAGCTGCTGTGCCGTCATGTCGCTGACTCCTCAAGGTCTTCGGCGAGCGATGCGATCACCGTAGAAGTTGAAGTCCGCTTCACGTCAAGCACGGTCACCGGTGCCGGCGCCGGCACCGGCCGTCGCACCCCTTGGAGCGCCCGGATGCCGCCGATAGGCTGACGCGATGATCGATTACTTCCGCCGGCAGAGCCTGCCGGCCCGGATCCTCTGGGCCACGGCCGCCGTGGCGCTCGTCCCGCTCGTCCTCGACGTCAACTTCGAGAACATCGTCAAGAAGAACGGAGAGATCACCAGTTACAGCTACCTCGGCGTCTCCGCGATCGTCGCGGCGCTCTGCGGCCTGCTTTACGCGTTCCGGCGGTTCTTCGCCGCCCGGTTCGACGGGGCGCTGACCGGCACCGTCAAGGTCGCGCTGGCCGCGCTGGTACTCGTCAGCCTGCTCCAGGGCGTCCGCGGTACGGGCGTCGTCCCGGCGCAGACCGGGTGCGAGGCCTCGTACAGCCTGAAGCTCTGCCGGCCGCAGGCTTCCTGACCCGGCTCCGGAACACCCGCTCCGCACCCGTTGTCCGAGGTGATCGCTAGGGTCGCACCCGTGATCACCGGATGAACGGCACCCGGTGGCCGGCCACGGCACGAGGAGGAGCTGTGGGGCACTGGGAGCCCGTCGGGGACGGTTCGGAGGGGGCGGCGATCGCCGCGGGGGCAGCGATCGCGACAGGAACCGGCACCACCACAACGCCGGACACCACCATGAGGAACGAACCGCAGGCGCCGGCCGCGCTGCCGGACGAAGACACCTTCGTCCTGCCGGCCGCCTGGCGACCCCTCGCCCGCCCGCGCCGCGGGGGCGTGGTGCACGAGGTGACCTGGCCGGGGGCCGACGACATCCGGCAGGCCGAGGAACTGATCGCCGAACACCGGGACTGGATCGATGAGGTCCTGGCCTCCCCGGAGGCCGATCCGACGCTGGCGCGCGCCGCGCACGCGTACCTGGCCGGCGAGGCGGACCCGCTCGGGGCCGCCACCGTGGCCTCGATCGTGCCGTGCCCGTACGCCGGGGGCAGCTGGCAGGAACCGCCGTTCGCCCGGGCCTGGACGGCCCGGTTCGGACTCCCCTTCGCCGCCTGCGCGGTGACCCGCTTCCTCGAACTCGACATCACCTTCACCGTGCGCGACGACGTCCGCAGCCTCGCCGCCCTGCGGCTGCGCGGCACCGACGCGGGGTGGTTGACCGCCACCGACCTGCTGGCCGACCGGGTGCGGGCCCTGCTCGCCGCCGCGGACGACGCCCTCTACGAGGAGACCGTCGCCGCCCTCGCCGCCGGCCGCGTCACACCGCGCCGCCGGCTGGCCGCCGCCTACCTCGCACCGGGGACGCCCGGCTGGGTCGACGACTGCCTCGCCGACGAGCCGGACTACGGCCACTCCGGGCAGTACCTGCGGCCGGTACTGCTGGCCGCGCTCGACAACCCGGCCCAGGTGGAGCGCCTCGGCCCGGCCCCGAGGCTGATCTGGAACGCCTGGACCCCCACGCTCGTCGCCACCCTCGCCGACGCGCTGGGCACGGCCTGCATGCCGTTCCTCCCCGCCGCCGTCGAGAGCACCCGCGACGACCGGATCGCCGCCATGGTGGCGCACTTCCCCACCGACGAGGCCTTCCGCCTGCTGCACTCCCGCCCCGACGACAAGGCGGCCCGGGCCGCGCTCCAGCAGGCCGCCCCGCGGTACCCGCTGCGGACCGTCCGGCTGCTCGGCGAGGCCGCCCTCAGGGGCGGTAAGAACGCGCCGGCCGCGCGCCAGCTCCTCAGCAAGCACGTCGCCCGCCACCACGCCCTGCTGCCCGCGCTGCTGGAGCGGGTCGACCCCGCGACCGCGGAGCTGGTCCGCTCCCTCGACGGCGCCCGCGAGCGCGTCGCCGCCGCGGCGCCCGAGGCCCTGCCCGAGCTGCTGGTCTCGCCGCCGTGGACGCGCCCTCGCACGGTCGCCGGGCCACGGGTGCTCACCGGCCTTGCCCCGGACGACACCCCGCGCCTGCTGTGGCGCGACGGCGAGCGGGAGGAGTGGGCCCGCGACACCTACCACGGCTGGCAGTACCCGGACACCACCGACTGGGCATCCGAGGCCGAGAAGGTCATCGACGGCGGCGGCCACAGCCTCTGGTACACCGGCCGGCTGCTGGTGCAGGGCTCCACCGAGGCGCTCACCCCCTGGGTCGAGCGGTGGCGGCCCTCCGACCTGTGGCGCGGGCTCCTCTACCTGCGGCCCGTCCTGGCCAAGTACGGCGACGCGGCCGTGGCGATGGCCGTCTCGGCCGCCCGGAGCCAGCCGGCGAACCTCGCCCCCCTCCTGATGCCGCTCCTGTCCGCCGACGCCGCCCGGGTGATGGCGGACGGCCTGGTCCGGCTCAAGTCCGCACAGCCGACCGCGCGTTCCTGGTTCGCCCGGCACGGGGTCCCCGGCGCCCTGCTACTGGTGCCGGACGCCGTCGGCCCCACCGGACCGGCCCGGCGGGCGGCCGAGCAGGCGCTGCGCCTGGTCGCGACCGCCCACGGCGCGGACGCCGTACGGGACGCCGTGGCCGAGCGCTACGGCGGGCCGGCGGCGGACGTCGTCGCCGAGGCCCTGGCCGCGGACCCGCTGGAGAACGCGCTGCCCGCGAAGCTGCCCGAACTGCCCGACTGGATCGAGCCGGTCGTGCTGCCGCAGCTGCTGCTCACCGCCGGCGGGTCCCTGCCGGAGGAGGCGGTCCGGCACGTGATGACCGTGCTCGCCCTCTCGAAGCCCGGCGACCCGTACCCCGGGCTCCCCGTGGTCGTCGACACCGTCCGCGCCGACTCGCTGGCCGAGTTCACCTGGGCGCTGTTCGAGGACTGGCGGCAGGCCGGCATGCCGCCCACCGAGAGCTGGATCCTGCACGCCCTCGGCCCGCTCGGGAACGACGCGACCGTACACCGGCTCACCCCGATCCTGCGCGACTGGCCCGGGCAGAACGCCCACCACCGCGCCGTCGAGGGCCTCACCGTCCTCGCCGAGATCGGCACCGACGACGCGCTGCTGCACCTGCACGGCATCGCCCAGCGGGTGAGGTTCAAGGCTCTCAAGGCCCGCGCCCAGGAGAAGATCGCGCAGGTGGCGGAGGGCCTCGGGCTCAGCGGCGAGCAGCTCGCCGACCGGCTGGTCCCCGACCTCAGCCTCGACCCGGACGGCACCACCTCCATCGACTACGGCACCCGCCGCTTCACCGTCGGCTTCGACGAGCAGCTGCGCCCGTACGTGCTGGACGCGGACGGCAGGCGCCGCAAGGACCTGCCCGCCCCCGGCGCGCGGGACGACGCCGAGCTGGCGCCCGCCGAGCGCAAGCGCTTCGCGGCGCTGAAGAAGGACGTGCGTACCGTCGCCGCCGACCGGATACGCCGGCTGGAGGCGGCGATGGTCGACGGGCGCGGCTGGACGGCGGAGGAGTTCCGCTCGCTGTTCGTCGCCCACCCGCTGGTCCGGCACCTGGTGCGACGTCTGGTCTGGCTCGCCGAGCTGCCGGCCGGGGGTGGCAACGATGGTGACGGCGCGAACGGCGCCACCGTCACCGCGTTCCGGGTCGCCGAGGACCTCAGCTACGCCGACGTCGAGGACGACGGGTTCACGCTCCCCGGGAACGCGACCGTCCGGATCGCCCACCCGCTGCACCTCGGCGAGACGATCGGGGCCTGGTCGGAGCTGTTCGCCGACTACGAGATCCTGCAGCCCTTCCCCCAGCTCGGCCGCCCGGTCCACCGGCTGACCGGGGAGGAGGCGGCCGCCAACCGCCTGCACCGCTTCGAGGACCGGACCGTGCCGGTGGGCCGCGTGCTCGGCCTCACCGAGCGCGGCTGGGAGCGCGGCACCCCGCAGGACGCCGGTGTGGAGCGCTGGATCTCCAAGCGCCTCGGCGACGGCTGCCACCTGGTGATCGCCCTCGACGGGGGCATCGCGGTCGGCGCGGTCGACGTGTACCCCGAGCAGACCCTCGAAACCGTCTGGCTGAACCCCTACCCGGACGACTACTGGTACAGCAAGGACCACGCGCTGCGCTTCGGCGACCTGGACGAGGTCACCGCCTCGGAGCTGCTCGCCGATCTGGAGCGGCTGACGGCCGAGTAGGGCCGCTCCCGGACCGGCCCGGCCCCGGCGGCTGCCACCGGCCGCCGGGGCCGGG
>NZ_JBSGFD010000207.1:0-13579 GCF_053603215.1 Kitasatospora sp. NPDC004240
CGCTGGAGAACACGCAGGGGGAGACCGACTCGCTGGTCTCCACGGTCGCCGCCGGGGTGCTGTCCGGGGGCGGGCGGGGGGCCCACCGGCGCCCCGGCGGGGGGGGGGCGGGCGGGCGGGGGGGCGCGCGCGCCGGCGCGGCCGCCGCCGCGCCCGCGCCCGAGGACGGCACCACCGCCGTCGCCGCGCCGGTCACGGTCGGACCGGTCACGATCGTGGCGCCCACCCGCTGGACCGACGCCTCGACCCTGCAGCTGCCGCTCGGCACGGGCCTGGGCCTGATCGGCTGCGGCCTGGGCCTGATCGGCCTGCGGCTGCGCCGCGGCTGATCGTCGGGCGGACCGGCGGCCGCGCGGCCTGGTGGACAGGTGGACCGGCGGCCGCACGGGGGCGGCGATCTGAGTATCCGTACGGATATCCGGGCGCCGCGGTGGGGCGTACCGTCGTGCCCGGGTGGGGGCGGGGGTGTCCCGGGGACTTCCATCCGGGCAACCCCAGTGAGAGAGAATGTTGTTCATGACGAATCCGATGAACGAGCGCTCCCAGCAGGACGGCCAGAAGGTGCTGATCGTCGGACCGGACGGGCTGCCGGTGGGGCAGGGCTTCGCCGTGCCGTCGGACGACGACGGCGAGCCCCGTGAGCTCCCGGTGACCGAGATGGTGGAGCAGCCCGCCAAGGTCATGCGGATCGGCAGCATGATCAAGCAGCTGCTGGAGGAGGTCCGGGCGGCTCCCCTCGACGAGGCCAGCCGGGCCCGGCTGAAGGACATCCACGCCAGCTCGATCAAGGAGCTGGAGCTCGGCCTGGCCCCCGAACTGGTCGCCGAGCTGGAGCGGTTGTCGCTCCCGTTCACCGAGGACAGCATCCCGACCGAGGCCGAGCTGCGGATCGCCCAGGCGCAGCTGGTGGGCTGGCTGGAGGGGCTGTTCCACGGCATCCAGACCGCGCTGTTCGCCCAGCAGATGGCGGCGCGGGCGCAGTTGGAGAGCATGAGGCGGGCACTGCCGCCCGGCCTGCACGGCGCCGAGCCGGAGGGCGACGAGCCGGGCGAGGGCCGCGGCATCCGCTCGGGCCCCTACCTGTAGGCGGCCCGCCGGGGCGGTGACGGGGCGGCGGCGGTCCTCGGGCGGCCGTTCGCACGCCCCGGATCGCGGCCCGGACACAGTGTCGGCCCTGCACCGAGAGGTGTCCCCGGGAGCCGATACCCTGGGCCCCTGTCGCGGGCCCGACCGAGGCCGCGACGGGGGCCGGGCAGCGCAGCGACCGGGCCCGATCAACGAGGGTACGGACGAGACCGAACGTGCGGTCGCGGTGGCACACCGCGTCGAGGGGGAGCAGGGACCATGAGCGAGCAGGGCAACTCGGCGGTCGAGGGCTACTCCCTGGGCAACGGGAGGTACGTGCTGCAGCGCCTGCTGGGCGAGGGCGGCATGGCCTCGGTCCACCTCGCGTACGACAACGTGCTGGGCCGCCAGGTCGCGCTGAAGACGCTGCACACCGAGCTCGGCCGCGAGGCCTCCTTCAAGGAGCGCTTCCGCCGCGAGGCGCAGGCCGTCGCCCGCCTCGAGCACGAGAACATCGTCCGCGTCTACGACACCGGCGAGGACGTCGCCGCGGACGGCTCCACCACGCCGTACATCGTGATGCAGCTGGTCGACGGCAAGGGCCTGCGCGAGGCGCTCAACGAGGCGGTCGCCGAGCACGGCGCGATGCCGACCGCCGAGGCGCTGCGGGTGACCATCGGCGTGCTCGCCGCGCTGGAGGCCTCGCACGACCAGGGCCTGGTCCACCGCGACATCAAGCCCGGCAACGTCATGTTCGACCGCAAGGGCACCGTCAAGGTCATGGACTTCGGCATCGCCCGTGCCCTGGAGTCCGGGGTCACCTCGATGACCCAGACCGGCATGGTGGTCGGCACCCCGCAGTACCTGTCGCCCGAGCAGGCGCTCGGCAAGCCGGTGGACGCCCGCTCCGACCTCTACACGGTCGGCGTGATGCTCTTCGAACTGCTCACCGGCCGGCTGGTCTTCGACGGGGACTCCGCCTTCTCGATCGCCTACAAGCACGTCCAGGAGGAGGCGGTCCCGCCGTCCACCATCAACCGGTCGGTCGGCCAGGCGATGGACGCGTTCGTGGCCAAGGCGCTGCGCAAGGACCCGGCGCACCGCTTCCAGAGCGCCGCCGAGATGCGCGAGGAGGCCGAGCGGCTGCTCGCGGTGGAGAAGGGCGAGGGCCAGGCCCGCGCCAACACCCCGCTGGTGATCGCCGAGGGCCCGCGGGCCGCGACCGCCGCGCCGCAGGCCCCGCAGACGCCGCAGCCCTTCCCGCAGCAGCAGCCCTTCCAGACCCCGCCGCCGGCGTACCGCACCCCGCCGCCGACCCCGCAGCCCTTCCCGCAGCCGCAGCCGCAGTTCCAGACCCCGCCGCCGGCCTTCCCGACCCCGACGCCGTTCGCGCCGCAGCAGCACACCCCGGTGCCGCAGCCGATGCCGATGCCGATGCCGATGCCGATGCCGCAGCAGTTCAAGCCGGCCCCGGCCCCGGCCAGCGGCAACGGCTGCGGGACCGCGATGGTGATCGTCGGCATCGTCATCGGTGTGATCGTGCTGGTGATCATCATCATCGCGATCGTCGCCACCAAGGCGAACGCGCAGACCACCGACGGCACCGGCCGTGCCGCGGACCGTCCCGCGACCGTGCTGCACCTGGACGCCCCGGCCGACCGGAACGACCTGCTCTGACGGTCCCCGCCCGAACAGGGCGCGTACGGGAACCGGCCGGAGGCGGTAGCGTTCAGGGAATACGAAGCGACAGGGCACCGCGATCCGAGCGAAGGCCCGGGGCGAGGAGCGATGGCACAGACGCATCATCCGGACGACGAGGGCGCCCGGGCGTCCGGTGAGGACGGCGCCGAGACGGCCGCGCTCCCGCCGGTCGGCGGGCCGCAGACCCCGGGCCGCGGGACCGCGGCCCCGCTGGGCACCGTCGGGGACGGCCGCTACCGGATGACCCACCGGCTCGGGCGCGGTGGCATGGCCGAGGTCTTCGCCGCCCAGGACGTCCGGCTGGGCCGCACGGTCGCGGTCAAGCTGCTGCGCGGCGACCTCGCCCAGGACGAGGTCGCCCGGCTGCGCTTCACGCGCGAGGCGCACTCGGTCGCGGCGCTCAACCACCACTCCATCGTCTCGGTCTACGACACGGGCGAGGAGCACGTCGGCGAGGAGTCCACGCCGTACATCGTGATGGAGCTGGTCGAGGGCCGGACCGTCCGCGAACTGCTGGTGGATGAGGAGGCGCCGCCGGTCGACCAGGCGCTGATCATCATCGCCGGGGTGCTGGAGGCGCTCGCCTACAGCCACCGGCACGGCATCGTGCACCGCGACATCAAGCCCGCCAACGTGATCATCACGAGCGGCGGCGCGGTCAAGGTGATGGACTTCGGCATCGCCCGCGCGCTGACCGGCGCGGCCTCCACCATGACCCAGACCGGCATGGTGATGGGCACCCCGCAGTACCTCTCGCCCGAGCAGGCCCTCGGCAAGCCGGTCGACCACCGCTCCGACCTGTACGCGGCCGGCTGCATGCTCTACGAACTGCTGACGCTGCGCCCGCCGTTCACCGGCGACACCCCGCTCTCGGTGGTCTACCAGCACGTCCAGGACCCGCCGGTGCCGCCCTCGCAGGCGAGCCACCGGGTGCCCACCGCGCTCGACCCGCTGGTGCTGCGCTCGCTCGCCAAGAACCCGGACGAGCGCTTCCAGAGCGCCGACGAGTTCCGTGCCCACCTCCAGCACGCGCTGCGCGAGATGCACGGCGCCGCCGGGGCCGGCTGGGCGGCCGGTGCCGCGGCGGCCGGGCTGGCCGCCGCCGGCCAGGGCGGCGACCGCGGCCCGTTGGGCGGGGACACCGGGGACTACCCGGGCGCCGACACCCCGTACGGCGCGGGCTCGGGCGATCCGACGGCGGTGCTGCCGTACGGCGTGCACGGCGGGCAGACCCCGGCGTCGCCGTACCCCGGGGCGGGCGGCCCGTACGGCGGGAACGGCGGCGACGGCGGTTCGGGCGGCGACGGGAACGGCGACGGCCGCGGCCGGCGACGCGGGCCGTGGGCCTGGATCGCCGGTGTGGCGGCGGTGGTGCTGGCCTCCGGCGTCGGCATCGCGCTGGCGCTGAGCGGGAACGGCGACAACCCGTCCGACACACCGACCACGCCCCCCGCGGTGATCAGCACGACCACGGCCGCGCCCACCACGACCGGGCCCTCGCCGGCGACCACCACCACGGCGGCGCCGACCAGCAAGAAGCCGCAGCAGCCGACCGACAACAACATGAGCCCGCAGCCGACGTACACCGGCGGCACCAAGCACACGCCGAGCCCGACCGCGACGGGCAGCGGCACCAAGTCGCCGACGGCCACCGCCAGCGGCTCGGCGACCCCGTCGGCGACGAGCAGCGGCGGCACCAGGCCGCCGACCACGACGGCGAGCCCGCCGCCCACGGGTGGCGCGACCGGCACCCCGGCGACGGGCTGACCGTCCGGGTCAGTTGGCGAAGGCGTCCAGGACCTGCTCGTACTCCTGGCACCACCACGCCAACTGACCCGCGGAGGCGGGGAACAGCGGGTCGGCGCGGTGGTCGCCGCGCTGGTAGCGCCACTGGAGCATCCAGAAGTCGTTGAGCCGCTCCCACCAGACCCGGTGCACGGCCGCCGCGACCTGCCCGGCGTCGGCGGCCCCGGTGGCGCGGTACGCCTGTGAGTAGTGCCGGACCCGGACCAGGTCGAGCACCCCGGTGGCGCGGTCGTTGAACAGCAGGGTGGCGGCCCGGACGGCCTCCTCGGCGCGGGGCTGGGGGCCGAGCTTGTCCCAGTCCAGGACGGCCGAGACCCGGCCGTCGCGGTGCAGCAGGTTCAGCCCGTGGAAGTCGCCGTGCGTCCAGCCGGTGGGCGGGGCGGCCTGCGGGGCGGGGCGCCGGTGGGCGTACTCGGCCAGCAGGTCCAGGCGTTCGGCCAGCCGGCGTTCGGCCAGCGCGTCCAGGTCGCCGTACGGGTGGTGGCCCCGGGCGCGCTCCAGCAGGTCCCGGGCGAGGTCGGCGCTGTCCAGCGGGTCGGCGGTGCCGTACCCGGCGGGCTGGGCGACGGGGGCGCACACCTCGTCGAGCGCGCCGTGCAGCCGGCCGAGCAGCGCGCCCAGGTCGTCGCACTGCGTGAGGTTCAGATCGGTGCCGTGCCGGTGCCCGCCCTCGACCCAGGGGAAGAGCGCGAACAGCCGGCCGCCGCAGGCGGTGACCGTGCGGCCGTCCTCACCGGCCAGCGGAGGAGTGACGGGCAGCCCGCGCAGCCGCAGGCCGGCCATCGCGCGGTGGTGGGCGGTGATCGCCGGACGGTTGGCGGTGGCGGCGTCGACGTAGCACTTCAGGAAGTACGGGCCGGCCTCGGTGGTGACCCGGTAGCCGCGGTTCAGCAGACCCTCGGCGACGGGTTCGGCGGCGAGCAGCCCGCCGACCCGGTAGCGGTGCAGGACCTCGGCGAGCGCGAGGTGCGGGACCGGTGGGCTGAGGGTTCCCATCGGAGGGGCGGAGAGGTCGGGGCGGGCCGGGGCGCAGGCGAGGGTCTGGCTGAAAGTCACAGCCAGACCCTAGGGCCCCCGCACAGGGGTCCTTGACAGGGAGTCAGGTTTGTGCAAGCGGCGGATCAGTGCTGTTGGTCGGCCTGGCGGCGGGCCACGAAGGCGGCCACCTGGGTGCGTCGCTCCATCCCCATCTTGGCGAGCAGACTGGAGACGTAGTTCTTCACCGTCTTCTCGGCCAGGTGCAGCTCGTTGCCGATCTGACGATTGGTCATCCCCTCGCCGATCAGGTCGAGGATCCGGCGCTCCTGCTTGGTGAGCTGGGCGACCCGTTCGTCCTCCTTCTCGCCGCCGTCGCGCAGCCGCTCCAGCACCCGGCTGGTGGCGACCGGGTCGAGCAGCGAGCGGCCGGCGGCGACGTCCCGGACCGCGGTGATCAGATCGGTGCCGCGGATCGCTTTCAGGACATAGCCGGAGGCGCCCGCCATGATCGAGTCGAACAGCGCCTCGTCGTCCGAGAACGAGGTCAGCATCAGGCACCTGATCCCCGGCACCCGGGAGCGGATCTCCCGGCAGACCTCGACCCCGTTGCCGTCCGGCAGCCGGACGTCGAGCACCGCGACGTCGGGGTGGACGGCGGGGATCCTGCTCAGGGCCTCGGCCGCGGTGCCGGCCTCGCCGACCACCTCGATGTCCTCCTCGACCGAGAGCAGGTCGTGGACGCCCCGCCGGACCACCTCGTGATCATCGAGAAGGAATACCCTGATTTGTCCGTTATCAGTCACGTCCAAAGCCTCCCATATCACCCTACAAATAACCCGCCTGCCGCACCCGGGGAGGATCGTTATCCGGCCAGAGCGGGCAAAACCGATACCGGTAACCCCCTTACGCGGGGGCCTCCGCCCGGATAACGTGCGCTGGTGTCCTGAAGGCGACCGAGATTGAGAGCTGCGCCACACCCGCGGTTGTCGAAGCTCAACAACTAGGACGTCCTAGCTCAAGCGCGCCTGGAGCCGCCGCTGGGTAACGTTCTCGTGAGGGCGCCGTCGGAAAAGGATCACCACCTGCCCCGCAGCCGGTGCGCACACCCACGCGCGCCCCGCGAGGCGGTGACCGGACCGGTCACCGGCGACCCCGGGCGGCCGGACAGACCGAGGAGTGAACGTGACCGTCAAAAGCACGGCGAGGGCCCGCAAGAAGGCAGCCCCCGGCGTCCCTGACACCCTCCGCGCCACGGGTACGGACGCCCAGCCGGAGCTCGTGCAGCTGCTCACCCCGGAAGGAGAGCGGGTCGAGCACCCGGACTACCCGCTCACCGTGGAGCCGGACGAGCTTCGTGCCCTCTACCGTGACCTGGTGCTCGTGCGCCGGTTCGACGCCGAGGCCACGTCCCTGCAGCGCCAGGGCGAGCTGGGCCTGTGGGCCTCGCTGCTGGGCCAGGAGGCGGCGCAGGTCGGCTCCGGCCGCGCCATGCGCACCGGCGACTACGCCTTCCCCACCTACCGTGAGCACGGCGTCGCGTGGTGCCGGGACGTGGACCCGCTGAACCTGCTCGGCATGTTCCGCGGCGTGAACCACGGCGGCTGGGACCCCAACGAGAAGAACTTCCACCTGTACACCATCGTGATCGGCGCGCAGACCCTGCACGCCACGGGTTACGCGATGGGCATCAGCAAGGACGGCGCCGACGACGCGGTCATCGCGTACTTCGGCGACGGCGCCTCCAGCCAGGGCGACGTGAACGAGGCCTTCACCTTCGCCTCGGTCTACAACGCCCCGGTGGTGTTCTTCTGCCAGAACAACCAGTGGGCGATCTCCGAGCCCACCACCACCCAGACCAAGATCCCGCTGTACCGCCGCGCCTCCGGCTTCGGCTTCCCCGGCGTCCGGGTCGACGGCAACGACGTGCTGGCCTGCCTGGCCGTGACCCGCTGGGCCCTGGACCACGCCCGCAGCGGCAACGGCCCGGTGCTGGTCGAGGCGTTCACCTACCGGATGGGCGCGCACACCACCTCCGACGACCCGACCCGTTACCGGCTCGCCGAGGAGACCGAGGCCTGGAAGGCCAAGGACCCGATCTCCCGCCTCAAGGCCCACCTGGAGAAGCAGGGCCTGGCCGACGAGGAGTTCTTCGCCTCCGTCGAGGCCGAGAGCGAGCAGCTCGGGCTGCGGGTGCGCGAGGGCGTGCGCAGCATGCCGGACCCCGACCCGACGCTGATCTTCGACCACGTGTACGCCGAGCCGCACGCGCTGGTGGATGAGGAACGGGCCGAGTACATCGCGTACGCGGCCTCCTTCGAGGCGGGGGAGTCCCACTGATGGCCGGTCAGCTCAGCATCGCGAAGGCGCTCAACTCGGCGCTGCGCAAGTCGCTGGAGAACGACCCGAAGACCGTCCTGATGGGCGAGGACATCGGCAAGCTCGGCGGCGTCTTCCGGATCACCGACGGCCTGCAGAAGGACTTCGGCGAGGGCCGGGTCATCGACAGCCCGCTCGCGGAGTCCGGCATCGTCGGCACCGCGATCGGCCTGGCGCTGCGCGGCTACCGCCCGGTGGTGGAGATCCAGTTCGACGGCTTCGTCTACCCGGCCTTCGACCAGATCGTCTCCCAGCTGGCCAAGATGCACGCCCGCGCGCTCGGCCACGTCAAGATGCCGGTCACCGTCCGCATCCCGTACGCGGGCGGCATCGGCGCCGTCGAGCACCACAGCGAGTCGCACGAGGCGTACTTCGCGCACACCGCCGGCCTGCGGGTGGTCAGCCCCTCCAACGCCAACGACGCGCACTGGATGCTGCGCCAGGCCATCGAGTCGGACGACCCGGTGATCTTCCTGGAGCCCAAGCGCCGCTACTGGGACAAGGGCGAGGTCGCCGACGCGCCCGACCTGTCGCTGCACTCCGCGCGGGTGGTCCGCCCCGGCACCGACGCCACGCTGATCGCGTACGGGCCGATGGTCAAGGTCTGTCTGGAGGCGGCCGCGGCCGCCGAGGAGGACGGCCGCCGCCTGGAGGTCGTCGACCTGCGCTCGCTCTCCCCGGTGGACTTCGCCACCCTGGAGGAGTCGGTCAAGCGCACCGGCCGCGGCATCGTGGTGCACGAGGCCCCGGTGTTCCTGGGCATGGGCGCCGAGCTGGCCGCCCGGCTCACCGAGCGCTGCTTCTACCACCTGGAGGCGCCGATCCTGCGGGTCGGCGGCTACTACGCGCCGTACCCGCCGTCCCGCGTGGAGGAAGCCTTCCTGCCGGACCTGGACCGTGTGCTCGACGCCGTCGACCGCGCGCTCGCCTACTGAACCGAGGAGCGAAGATGACCACCGAAGTTCGCTCGCTCCGCGAGTTCAAGATGCCCGACGTGGGCGAGGGCCTCACCGAGGCCGAGATCCTCAGCTGGTACGTCAAGCCGGGCGACACCGTCACCGACGGCCAGGTCGTCTGCGAGGTCGAGACCGCCAAGGCGGCCGTGGAGCTGCCGATCCCGTTCAACGGGGTCGTCGAGCAGCTCTTCTTCCCCGAGGGCGCGACCGTCGACGTCGGCACCGTGATCATCTCGGTCGCGGTCGCCGGGGCGGCTCCGGCCGCTCCCGTCGCCGCCCCGGCGCCGGCTCCGGCCAAGGCCGCTCCGGCGGCCGAGCCCGCCGAGCCGGAGCGCCGCGAGGTGCTGGTCGGCTACGGTCCGCGCACCGGGGTCACCCAGCGCCGGGCGCGCCGGACGACCACCACCACGGTCGTCGCCCCGGCACCCGCCGCCCCGGCACCGGTCGCGGCCCCCGCGCCGGCGCCCGTGGTGGCCCCGGCGCCCGTCGCGGCCCCGGTCGTGGCCGAGGGCGAGCGCCCGCTGGCCAAGCCGCCGGTGCGCAAGCTCGCCAAGGACCTCGGGGTGGACCTGCGGGCCGTCACCCCGACCGGCCCGGACGGCGTGATCACCCGCGAGGACGTCCACGCGTACGCCACCGCGGCGGCCGCTCCGGCGCCCGTCCCGGCCGAGGCGCCGGCCGCCGAGCCGGTGGCCGTCCCGGCGCCGGTCGCGGGCACGGGCGACGTCCGGGTGCCGATCAAGGGCGTCCGCAAGGCGACCGCGCAGGCGATGGTGGCCTCGGCCTTCACCGCCCCGCACGTCACCGAGTTCGTCCAGGTCGACGTGACCCGGACGATGAAGTTCGTCCGCCGGCTCAAGGAGAGCGGCGAGCTGGGCCGGGACGTCCGGGTCAGCCCGCTGCTGCTGGTCGCCAAGGCGCTGCTCACCGCGATCAAGCGGCACCCCGAGATCAACGCCCAGTGGGACGAGGCGTCCCAGGAGATCGTGATCAAGGGCCAGGTGAACCTCGGCATCGCCGCGGCCACCCCGCGCGGCCTGATCGTGCCCAACATCAAGGACGCCGGCGCCAAGACCCTCTCGGGCCTGGCGGCGTCGCTGGGCGAGCTGATCGACACCGCCCGCCAGGGCAAGACCTCGCCGAACGACATGCAGGGCGGCACGGTCACCATCACCAACGTCGGCGTCTTCGGCGTCGACACCGGCACCCCGATCCTCAACCCGGGCGAGGCCGCCATCCTCGCCTTCGGTGCGGTCCGGGACCTGCCGTGGGTGCACAAGGGCAAGGTCGTCCCGCGCCAGGTCACCACGCTGGCCCTCTCCTTCGACCACCGCCTGGTCGACGGGGAGCTGGGCTCCAAGGTGCTCGCCGACGTGGCGGCGCTGCTGGAGCGCCCCAAGCGGCTGATCACCTGGGGCTGACCCGTACGGTCCACGAGGGCCCGCCCCGCCGGTCGCGCACCGGCGGGGCGGGCCCTCGCCGTGTCCGGACCCTCCGCACGGTGACGCTGTGTAGGCGTACGGTACGTGAACGGTGAACAACGCTGTTCCCGGCGGGCGGGCCGGGCGTTCACCGCTCGTTGCCGGTGCGTCCACCCCCGCTCCCTAGCCTTCCGGGACGCGTACCGCCGACCGACCGGACGGCGGGCCCTCACGTCTCCAGTGGAGTCAGCGTGGAACGACGTACCTTCCTGCGCGGCGCCGTCGTCGGCGCCTCGGCCGCGGCCTTCGGCGGCACCCTCATGCACGGGGCCGCCTACGCGGCCCCGGCCCAGAACGGCCCCAGCCCCTACGGTTCCCTGCTCGCCGCCGACGCCAACGGCATCCAGCTCCCCAGCGGCTTCACCAGCCGGGTCGTCGCCCGCTCCGGCCAGGTGGTGTCCGGCACCTCGTACACCTGGCACAGCGCCCCCGACGGCGGTGCCTGCTTCGCCGACGGGACGGGCTGGATCTACGTCTCGAACTCGGAGATCAACCCCGGCGGCGGTGCGAGCGCCGTGCGGTTCAACTCCTCCGGCAACGTCACCGGCGCCTACCGGATCCTCTCCAACACCCGGCAGAACTGCGCGGGCGGCAAGACCCCGTGGAACACCTGGCTGTCCTGCGAGGAGGTCAGCCTCGGCTACGTCTACGAGACCGACCCGTACGGCGTGAACGCGGCCGTCCGCCGCGACGCGATGGGGAAGTTCAAGCACGAGGCGGCCGCCGCCGACCCCGTCCGGCAGGTCGTCTACCTGACCGAGGACGAGACCAACGGCTGCTTCTACCGGTTCATCCCGAACACCTGGGGCAACCTGTCCGCCGGCACCCTGCAGGTCCTGAAGGCCGGCACCGCCACCTCCGGCACCTTCACCTGGGGTACCGTGCCCGACCCCGACGGCTCCCCGACCGTCACCCGCGACCAGGTCTCCGGCGCCAAGCGCTTCAACGGCGGCGAGGGCTGCCACTACGCCAACGACACGGTGTGGTTCACCACCAAGGGCGACAACCGCGTCTGGCAGGTCAACCTCGCCTCCGGCACCTACGAGCTGGCCTACGACGACTCGCTGGTCAGCCCCGGCACCGCGCCGCTGACCGGCGTCGACAACGTCACCGGCTCCACCTTCGGCGACCTGTACGTCGCCGAGGACGGCGGCAACATGGAGATCTGCATCATCACCCCGGACGACATCGTCGCACCGTTCCTGCGGATCACCGGCCAGTCCGGCTCCGAGATCACCGGCCCGGCCTTCTCCCCGTCCGGCACCCGCCTCTACTTCTCCAGCCAGCGCGGCACCACCGGCTCCTCCAGCGGCGGCATCACCTACGAGGTCACCGGCCCGTTCCGGACCTGACCGCTCCCCGGCTCCCCCGACGCGGCACGGCGAGGCCGTTCCTCCCCCTCGGTGCGAGGAGGAACGGCCTCGCCGTGCTTTCCGCGGCCGGTCCGGGCGGGCCACCGGGGGAACGGGATATTCCCGGGCCCCGGGGAGGCGGGCTCCGGGATACTGCCGGGATGGCAGAGGAGCTGATGACCCGCTCGGCGGACGATCGCACCGGTGCGGGGGAGGGCCGGCGCGGGCTGCGGGCGGACGTGTCGGGGCCCGCGCTGCTGGCGGGGCTGGTGTGCGTGGCGGTGTCGTTCACGGGGCCGCTGGTGGTGGTGCTCGCGGCGGCCGCCGCCGGGCGGCTGGACCAGGCGCACACGGCCTCCTGGATCTGGGCGGTCTCGGTCGGCAGCGGGCTGACCTGCCTGGCGCTGAGCTGGCGGACCCGGACCCCGGTGATCACCGCGTGGTCCACCCCGGGGGCGGCGCTGCTGGTGACCAGCCTGGGCGCGTACCCGTACCGGGAGGCGGTGGGCGCCTTCCTGGTGAGCGCGGTGGTGGTGACGCTGTTCGGGGTGAGCGGGCTGTTCGGGCGCCTGATCGCGCGGGTGCCGGTCGGGGTGGTGAACGCGATGCTGGCCGGGATCCTGTTCTCCTTCGGCGCCGGCATCTTCGCGGCGGTGGAGCACGCGCCGGTGCTGGTGCTGGGGGCCTTCGCGGCCTTCCTGGCGGCCAAGCGGCTGGTGCCGCGCTACGCCGTCCCGGTCGCGCTGCTGGTCGGGCTGGCCCTGGCGGCCGCCACCGCGGGGCTGTCCTTCCACCCGGGCCCGGGCGGGCCGACCCGGCCGCTGCTGACCGTGCCCGCCTTCTCCTGGGCGGCCCTGGTGGGCCTGGCGCTGCCGCTCACGATCGTGGCGCTGGCCTCGCAGAACGCGCCGGGCCTCGGGGTGATGCGGGCGTTCGGCTACCGGGCCGACGACCGGCTGCTGATCGGGGCGACCGGCGGGATCTCGGTGCTGCTGGCGCCGTTCGGGTCGCCGGGGATCAACCTGGCCGCGATCACCGCGGCCATCTGCGCCGGCCCGGAGAGCCACCCGGATCCGCGCCGCCGGTACGTCGCGGGGATGTCGGCCGGGGTGCTGTACCTGCTGGTCGGCAGTTTCGGCGGGCTGCTCGTGGCGTTGTTCACCGGACTGCCGAAGGAGCTGATCGCGGTGATCGCCGGGGTCGCCCTGCTGGCCTCCCTCCAGGGCAGCCTGGCCGCCGCGGTGGCCGACGGGCCGGGCCGGGACGCGGCGGTGGTGACCTTCCTGGCGACCGCGTCGGGGATGAGCCCGTTCGGCATCGGCTCGGCGTTCTGGGGCCTGCTGCTGGGGCTGGCCACCCACGCCGTGCTGCACGTGCGGCGCGGGTCCTGAGGTTACGGGCGGCCACCTGATCGGTCTTGGGCGTCCACCTGATCGGACTCATCGGTATGACTTGGATGATCAGGGAGGTTCGGCCAGGTCGGTGACTTTTTCGCAGGCCGGTAGGTGCGCCGCGCCGGCCCGGGTACGTCTTCGCGTCCACCGCCCGGGTGCCGCCGGGTGACCGGATCCCCGAGGACGCACCCGCATGACGCCTGGCAACCCTGGCCGTCTCCTCCGGATTCTGGCCGCGCTCGTCCTGATGGCCGCGGCCGTGCTCCCGGCCGCCCTGGAACTGGCCGGCCCCGCCCCGTTCGGGGTGATCGGGGCGGGCGCCCCCGCCGACCGCGCGGTGCCGCCGCACTCGGTGCGGCCGGCGGACCACCGCGCCGCGATGCACCGGCAGCAGAAACTGGTCGCCGAACTGCTGCACCAGATCACCAGCGGCGACGTCCTGCTCAACCCGGTCCGGCTCGCCCGGGTCA
>NZ_JBSGFD010000208.1:0-13555 GCF_053603215.1 Kitasatospora sp. NPDC004240
GAGGTGGTCTTCGAGGGCGCCCAGGCCTCGGTGAAGTTCGACGAGACCGCCGCCGCCCGCCTCACCCTCCAGGCCGGTGACATCACCCTCGGCCGCCTCACCGGCGACGCGAGGCTGAGCACCCTGAAGGGCGACCTCACCATCACCGAGGCCGTCGCCGGTACGGTCGAACTGCGCACCGAGTACGGCGACATCAGCGTGACCGCGGCCCGCGGTACCTGCGCGACCCTGGACGCCGGCACCGCCTACGGCCGCGTCCACAACGCCCTCACCAACACCGGCACCCCCGCCCTGGCCGTCACCGCCACCACCTCGTACGGCAACATCACCGCCCGCGGCAACTGAGAAGCCGGGCAGCCCACTTGGCGGATCAGTCGCCGGGGAGCACCTCGGCGGCGATCCGGCGGCCAACACCGTGCCGCTGACGGTGGGCGAGGCACTGCGCCGTCGTGGCCCGCTGCCCTCGCGCGGGTGCTGCCGGCGCCCGCCGCGCACGTCGGGGGAGAGGCACGGACGGTGAGATGACCGCCGGCTCCGGTCACCCGTTCGGCCGAGTCGACCGCCGGGGAGCCTGCCGGGGGCCCCTATGTTGGGTGGGGTGACCACTTCTCCAGCCCCGACGGGCCGGTCCGTGCCCGCACGGCGCCGCCGCTCCGGCCGGACGGACTACGCCGGCGCGGTGTACGGCTCGCTGCTCGCCGCGTCCGTCGTGGCCACCGCCGGTACCGCCGGGGACTTCCCGCGCCTGCAGCTGATCGGGCTGCTGCTGGTCACCGGTTTGGTGTTCTGGGCCGCGCACGTGTACGCGCTGGTCGCCGGCGAGCGTACCGTCGGCAAGCCCGTCGACCGCCGGGAGGTGTGGCGGGTCGCCGGGCACGAGTGGTCCATCGTGGAGGCCGCGGTGCTGCCCGCGGCCGCGGTGGCGATCAGCCCGCTGGTCGGCCTCGGCCTGCCCGGGACCGCCTGGCTGGCCCTCGGCGTCGCGGTGGCGCAGCAGGTCACCTGGGCGACCCTCGGCGCGATCCGGGCCGGTGCGTCGCGCCGGATGGCGCTCGGCGAGGGCGTCGTCAACCTGCTGCTCGGCCTGGTCATCGTGGCCGCCAAGGCGGCCCTGGCGCACTGACCCCTGCCCGGGGCGGCCCCGGCCCCGGCCCGCGGGAGAGGCGCGGGGCGCGCGGATCGCTGCGGCCGGAAGCGCCGACCGGCCCGCCGGACCGGCCGGTCGGCGCATGTGTGGCCGCGGCGGCCGAGCGGCAGTGGGTTCAGCGCCGCCGGTGACCTGCGGCCGGCGCGGGCGTTCCTCCGTGCGCGACCACCCGGCCCTCCGGGGGCGGAGTCGCCCGCGTTACCGTTGCTGTCGTGGAGACGACCCCGGGGCCCGACGGCCCGTTGTCCGACGCGGAGTTCGCACAGTTCGTCAGTCTGCTGCGCCGGTACTGCACCCACGAGCTCGGTCAGTGGGAGAACACGTGATCCCCCTCCCGGCGTTGCCCCCGGAGGCCACGTGGAGCGACACGGGTACGGGTGTCTTCTGCTACGCGGCCCGGGTCGGGGGGCGCTGGTGGGTCCTGCGACTCAACGACTTTCCCGAGCATCCCCTCTACACCCTGTTCATCGACGCGCGGGTCGTCGGTGACGTGGAGGACGATCCGGCCGTCTGGCAGCGGTTGCCGTCCTCCGCGGCGCTCCCCGCTCTTGCCGCGCCGGAACGTGTGCAGGTGCTTCGCCTCATGGCCGGCCTCGGCCCGTACGGCGCCGAGGCCGGCGCCCCGTGCGCGGGCGACTGGTGCAGCTGCGGCATCCTCACGGACGAGTACGCGGCCCGGCTCCGCACCCCCCGGCGAACGTCCGCGGAACAGTGCCGGGCCCGGGCCGTTCCGCCGGCCCCGAGCGGTCGCTGAAGGTGCCGCCGGCGTGTGCTCGGTGGCACCTTCAACAGCTGCGGGGCCTCGTCGACGTCAGCGGTCCTTCGTCACTGCCCGCGGTCCTTCGTCACCGCCCGGGGTCCTTCGTCACCGGTACACCCGGACGTAGTCGGCGGCGAAGCTCAGGGGGGTGTCGTCGACCGGGGTGGGGTGGTACCGGCCGTCCGAGACGGACAGGTTCAGGATGAGGTAGGCGGACCACAGGGTGCCGACGCCGGCGCGGTCGCGGTGCACCCGGACCCCGTTGACGTACCAGTCGACCGACCTGGACCCGTAGTACGTCCCGATGGTGACCCATGCGCCGGGTCCCACCTCGTCGGCGTCGTCGTACGACCCCGAGCGCCGGCGGACGTGGTTGGTCAGCTCCAGCAGGGCGGGGTGGTCGGGGTGGTACTCGAAGGTGTCCACCTCGTTGCGGCCGTTCTTCCAGGTCCACAGCGCCGGCCACGCGCCGGTGCCGGCGGGCAGCTCCACGCGGGTCTCGATGTAGTCGCCCGTCCGGGCCCGGAATCCCTCGGCGGAGCGCTCCGTGGTCAGCAGGCCGGTGTCCCAGGCCTGGCGGCCGTTCTCGAGCGTGCGGCCGGACGGGGACGCGGTGAAGGTGGCGACGCCGTTCTCGACGCTCACGGCGTCGGTGCTCAGCCAGTCCAGCTTGTGGTCGTCCGGGTTGTGGTCCCCGTAGCGGAAGGCGGACGTGGTGTCGCCGACCCACCGGGATCCCCAGCGAACGGGCCCGTCGAACTCCTCCGACCAGACCAGTGACTTGCCCGCGGTCGGCGAGGAGGGCGTGCTCCCGGGGAAGTGGGGGATGCCCAGGCCCGAGGTGGCGCCGGATCCCAGGACGGTCAGGGTGTGCGCGGGCAGGTTGTGCCACCCGCCCGCGTAGTCCTGCCAGTAGCCGAAGACGGTGTACCGGCCGGCGGGAAGCGTGTGCTCCTGGGTGACGATCGTCCGTCCCCGTCGGCACACCTGCACATCGGAGGCGGCCCCCGGGAAGTCGAGGTTCTCCCCGTCCTCGTCGCGCACGGCGACGCCGAGGGACTTGACGGTGGTGCAGGTGGGGGCGTGAACGGTCAGTCGGGCGGCCGTGGCCACGCCCTCGGTCATCAGCGGCGGTGAGAGGCGGTCCTGGACGAGGCCGCCGGCCGCGAAGGAGCGGCCCGGGAGCAGAACGGTCAGCAGGAGGGCGATGGTGACCAGCGCGCCGAGCCTGGCGAGGACGAGAGGGGCGGGTCCACAAATTGATCTATACATGACACCACTTGGAAGTCGAGGGTTGGTCGGCGGCTTCCCGGGACGGGGCGAGGCCTCCTGGGCGCTCGGGGCGTCGAATCCTTCGATCGGTCCGACCCGGCGGGCCGCACGGTGCGGCGCGTCCTCACGCTAGGCACCGGCGACGGGAGCCGACATCCCGTCAGGTCGACCCGACCGGTGACTTAGTGACCTCGCGGGGGGCGACGGCGTTGAACGGCGTGTGCCGAGGTTGGGACAGCGAAGGAGACCCGATGGCGAACGGCTCGCCGACCAAGCCGCGATGGGAGTCCTCACGGAGGCCTTCCCGGCGGAGGTCGTCCGCGAGGCGATCGAGAGGTGCGGCCGACTCGAGAAACGCCAGCGGCTCCTGCCGGCCGAGACCGTCGTGTACTTCGTCCTGGCGATGTGTCTGTTCCCGCAACTCGGCTATGCCGACGTCATGAAGCTGGTGCCGCCCGGCCGGTCCGTGACGTCCGAGAACCGGCGCCCGCCGCCGGCCCCCACCACCGCCGCCATCGGCCGGGCCAGGCTGCGCCTCGGCCCGGAGCCCTTGAAGGAACTGTTCCACCGTCTGTGCCGACCGGCCCCGGGTTCGCGCGACGGTCGCACGTACCGGGGCCGGCACATCGCGGTGCTGGACGCGGTCGACGTGGACCTCCCGGGCAGTGCGGCGAACCTGCGCCACTTCGGCCCGCACCCCGACCCGGGCGGCGCCTCCAACCGCTCGCAGGCGCGCGTGACGGTGCTGTCCGAGGTCAGGGCCCATGGAGTGTTCGAGGTCGAAACCGGGCCGCCCGTGATCGCGCTGCCCGAGGTCGCCCTGCAACTGCTGTCCAAGGCCCCGAGAGGAGGGCTGGTACTGACCGATCGGTGCTTCGTCCAGCACGACGGCTGGCACGCGATCGTCGCCGAAGGCACCGACCTCCTCTGGTGCGACACGGGCGAACCGGCGCTGCATCCGTTGGAGGTGATGTCCGACGGCTCGTACCTCGCCCGGTTCCCCCCTCCCTCCGGCCGGGGCGGGGCCGGCCGCGAGGCGCGCGTGCGCGTCATCCTGTACGCGGAGCCCCCCGCATGGTGCGACCGGCCGTACTCGTGCGCCCCCGCCGGCGCCCGTGAGCCCGAGTGCCGGTGCGTTCCGTCGGTCCGCCGGCTGCTGACCACGATCGCCGACCCGGACGCCGCGCCCGCGGACGAGCTGGTCGACCTGTACATGCTCCACAAGCAGACCCGTCCCGCGATGGCCGAGATCCTCGGCCCCTACGGGGCTCCGCCCGTGCTGCGCTCGCAGCACCCCGCGGGCGTGGAGCAGGAGGTCTTCGCGCTCCTGTGCGTGCACTACGCCCTGTGCCGGCTCATCCACCGGGTCCCGTCCCCGCGTCGAGGCCATTCCCCGTGACCCCGGCGCGGCGACCGGCCCCCCTCGCCGCACCCGGCCTCCCTCGCCGCACCCGCCCCCGACCGGTCGCCGGGTGATCGGTAAGTCACCGGTTCGCTTTGGGGCGAAAGGGTGTGCCCATCCGCTCCGGTCGCCACGCACGGTCACCACCCGGAGCCGTGCCGCGGGCACCCGACCGATCTGACGGGCGATGACGAACCGCGATCCCGCAGGCACTTCATCCGGCGAACACGCGGTGTGACGGGTCGTCCGAACCCGATCCGGCTCCTCGGCCCCGCGATACGAGGGCGGCGCTCGCGCGGGGCGGGCGCGTCCGCGGTCACCGCGGCCCGGCGTCCCTTGACCTCCCGCCCGCGCTCGCGTTACAACTTCTAACGAACACGAAGGCATCTATCTGCGTCGATCCGTGTGGGGGACCTCCATGCCCGGCACCCGCGCCACCCTGCTCACCCTCCCGCTCGCCGCCGGCCTCCTGTGCGCCGCGGCCGTACCCGCCACCGCCGTACCCGCCACCGCCGTACCCGCCACCGCCACCGCACCCCGCGGCGCCCACCCCGGCACGTCCCCGACCTGCCGCGGACAGGGCGTCGACCCCGACGCCCGCGTCCGCCACCGGGCCGAGATCGTGATCCACGCACCGCTGCGCACCGTCTGGCGGCTGCAGACCGACGTGGAACGCTGGCCGTCCTGGCAGGCGCCCGTGCGGAGCGCGGAACGCCTCGACGCCGGCCCGCTCCGCAGGGGCTCGGCGTTCCGCTGGACGACCCCGGTGCCCCCCAACCCCACAACTCCCGCCACCAGCTTGGAGATCACCTCGACCGTCGGCCAGATCGAGCGCGACTCCTGCATCCGCTGGACCGGCCCGGCGATCGGCGAAGGTCTGCACATCGACGGCGTCCACGTCTGGAACTTCACCGAGGTCGAGGGCGGCGTGCGCGTCACCACCGAGGAGACCCACACCGGCCCCCAGGTCGACGCCGACGTCCCCCTGGCGACCCGGATCCTCCGACAGGGCCTCGAAGCATGGCTGCGCGACCTGAAGACCGCCGCCGAAGCCCCCACCCCCGACGAGCCCTGCTGACCCGCCCACCGCAGACCCACCGTGGGCCCGCCCGGTCGCAGCGGCGGGGGAGAGCACCGGGCTCCAGAAGTGTTGGTTCTGGGGCGCAGCACATCCCTCTACTGGACGTGGGGTCCGGCGGGCGTCAGCGTTGATCACATGGAGAGTCCGACATCGCGCACGTTCGGCCGGGCCAGGGGCGAACCGGGCGGCCGTATCGCCGCCGTCTGAACACCGACACCGCCCGCGCCCCCACGGAAGGTCCCACCCGTGCGCACCCGACTCCTCCACGGACTGGCCCTGCTGTCCACCGGCCTGCTCGCCGGCTCCTTCGGCTACGGCGCCGCCAACCTCGTCCCGACCTTCAACGCCGTGCCGCTCGACATGAGGCTCGACTTCCACGCCGAGCTGATGAAGATGAACGGGATCACCGTGCAGGGGGCCATGGCGGTCTCCGCCCTCAGCTCCCTCGCGCTGGCCGCGTTCACGCGGGGCGGGCCCCGGGTCGTCGCGGCCGTGGCGGGGTGCCTGACCGTCACGTCCTTCCTGATCACCCGGTTCGGGAACGTCCCGATCAACGGCCGCATCAAGCAGTGGGCCGCCACCGCCCCGCCGGCCGATCACGCGGGCATCCTGCGCCGCTGGGAGCTGTTCAACGACGCCCGGACCCTCACGGCCGTGGCGGCGTTCGCCCTCCTCGTACTCCTCGCCCTGGGACGGGTCACGCCGTCCCCGGCGGAGGACGGGCCGCAGCGAACGGCCTGACGGCGTCACGGCTCGTACGGACCGCCGTGCAGGACGAGGTCCCGGCCGCCGATGGGCCGCCGTCCCGCACCCGGGACGGCGGCCTTCGCCGTTCTCGGCGTTCGGTGAGGGGTCGGCCGGCTCACCGGGTCCCCTCACCGCGGAGCCGGCTCAGATGTCGATCCAGAACGCCTCCATCCAGCGGTTCTCGCCGATGCTTCCGATCCACTGGTCGTACGACCACTGGTTCGTGCCCTTCCAGCCCACGTTCTGCACGTGGGCGGCGGCCTTCATGGTCTCGTTGGTGCTCCGCAGGTGGATCGCCTGGAGCGGGTTGCCGTGGATGTTGGAGAGCTCGATCGAGTTGCCCGGTGCCACGTAGTACTCCGAGCTGTTGCCGTCGTTCGCCCAGTGCACCTGCACGTTGAAGTTCAGGGCGCCGGTCGTCCCGACCCAGAAGCGGACCACGTCGATCGGGTCGTTCTGGCCCTCCGTCCCGGTGTAGCCCTCGCTGTCACTGCACTTCGCGGCGGACCATCCCCCGGTCCGCGAGTGCGCCTGGAAGCACAGGCGCCGCCCATCGGTCTGGGGGCTGAACGCGGTTCGCTCCGCGCCCGCCGCGTCCATCGTCCGGGTCTGTTCCGGGGTCAGCTTGCCGATCTTGACCACGTCGTTCGTCGCGGTCGGGGTGGACGGCGGCGTGGGCGTCCCCGCCGCGGCGGCGGGCGCGTTGGCGAGCAGGGCGCCCGCCAGGAGTGCCATACCGGCGGCCGCGGTGGATATCCGCCCGAAGGTACGAGTCATGTCCGACACCTCTCACGGTGGTTGTCAGCATCCGCACCCGGTGTCGTCCGGGTGCGGAGCAAGCCTCGCAATCCGCCGCCGTCAGGGTCTTGGAGAAAACCGAACGGGCGTGGCGTCGGCGGCGCGTCCCGCTCAGAGCACCGGCCAGACGCACCGGCCGGATGCCGTGGCGGCCAGGAGGCGTCCGGGTGGCATGCCGGTCAGGGCCGTGAACTCGCGTGCCAGGTGGGACTGGTCGAAGAATCCGCAGGCGAGCGCGGTGTCCGCCTGGCTGCTGCCGCCGGTCAGCAGGCCCAGGGCCCGCTCCAGGCGCAGCGCGCGGGCGAGGCGTTTGGGGGTGAGCCCGACGTGCTCGCGGAACCGGATCTCCAGCCGGCGTTCGCTCCAGGCGGTGCGGGCGGCGAGTTCGCGGATCGGCATGGCGCCGGCCGAGCGGGCCAGCAGGTCCCACGCGTGCAGCACGGACGGGTCGGGTCGCGGTGCGCGTCCGGCGCGGGCGGCCGTCCACCGCAGCAGGGCGCGGTCCAGGACGGCGAACCGGGCGGGCCAGGTGGCCACCTCGCCCAGGGCCTGCGCGAGGGCGGGCAGGCGGTTGCCGAGCAGGGCGTCGGCGTCGGCGACGAGGTCGGCCAGCTCGGCCGTCGGCACGCCGAACAGCGAACGGGCCGCCCAGGGCAGCATGCTGATCTCCACGCCCTCGACCGCGCCCGGGTGGCCGAGGACCTTGGGCCGCACGTGCGGGCCGTACACGGCGCTCGCTCCCGTGCGCACCGCGTCCGGGCCGAGGCCGCAGTGGCCGGCCGACATCCGGCCCTCCAGCGCGATGAACACGGTCACCCTCCCGCTGGGGGCGAAGACCCGCTCCGGCAGGGCCTCGCCGGTCAGCCGGTACCCGCCGTAGCCGGCCACCCCGGGCCGCAACGCCGGATGGGGCCGTACGAGTAACAGCTCGCAGTCCCCCCGGGAACACACATGACGCCGCACGCCGTACCCCCCGCCCCCTCGGCCCGGCCCCCGCCCGGGCGTCCCCATGATGCGTACGCCCCCATGATGCGCACGTCCCCGTCGGGTCCGGTCCGGCGGGGCTCCCCGCGGCAGGCTGATCGAGGGCGCCGCCGTGTACGAGGGCGCCGCGTTCGACCCCCGGCCGCCGTCGCGTACGAGGGTGCCGTCGTGCGCGAGGGAGCCCCGCTCCCCACCGGGGCGGAGCGGGGCCGGCCGTCAGAGCCGGGTGCCGTTGACCACCAGCGCCACGTCGACGTTCCCGCGGGTGGCGTTGGAGTACGGGCAGATCCGGTGGGCGGTCGTGACCAGTTCGACCGCCTGCCCGGTGGTGACCGAGGGCAGGGCGATCCGCAGTTCGACGCCGAGCCTGAAGCCGCCGCCGTCCGGCCACAGCGAGACGGACGCGTCGATCCGCGCGTCGTGCGCCGCGAGGTTCCCGCGTCGGGCGACCAGCTCCAGCGTGGTGCCGAAGCAGGCCCCGTACCCGATCGCGAACAACTGCTCCGGGTTGACGCCCTCACCGTCCCCGCCCAGCTCCTTCGGCTGCCGCAGGTCCAGGTCGAGCCGTCCGTCGGATGTGCGTCCGTGGCCGCCCCGGCCCCCGGTGACGTGCGCCCGGGCCGTGTAGAGCGGGCTGTCCATGGTGAACTCCCTCCCGTAGTCAACTTCTTGATTCCGAAGCTCCCACTTCAAAAACAGGAAGTCAAGTGTCTAGGATGGATCGAGAGAGACCCCACGACGACCCGGAGGACCCATGACCACGTTCGTACTCGTCCACGGCGCCTGGCACGGCCCCTGGGCCTGGGACCGCGTCGTCCCCGCACTCCACGCCGCCGGCGCCCGCACCCTCCTGCCCGACCTCGGCGCGACCCGGGCCGACGGCCCGTACGACCCGGAACCCCGCGGCCGTGGACCCCGCGACCGGGGACTGCACGACCACGTCGACGAGGTCACCGCCGCCATCGACACCGTTCCCGCGGAGGACGAACTCGTCCTGGTCGGCCACAGCTACGCCGGCCTGGTCGTCCGGGAGGCCGCCGACGCGCGCCCCCACGCCGTCGACCACATCGTCCTCCTCGACGGCTGGGCCGGACCCGACGGGACGAGCCTGTTCGACCTGGCCCCCGCCGCCTTCGCCACCGCCGTCCGCGCGGCGGCCGAGACCCACGGCGACGGACGGCTGATCCCCGCCCCGCCCCCGGCCGCGTTCGGCATCCTCGACCCCGACGACGCCACCTGGCTGCAAGCACGCCTGCGCCCCCAACCGCTGCGCACCTTCACCGAACCCACCCGCCTGAGCGGCGCCGTCGACCGGATACCCGGCACCGCCGTCCACTGCCGGCCACCGACCTACCCGTTCGACCGGTTCGGCGCGGCACTCGGGTACCGGACACTGCCCCTGGACGGCCCGCACGACGTGATGCTGACCGATCCGCGGCCACTCGCCCGCACGCTCCTGGAGATCGCCTCCTTCGGGAACCGGAAGCGCGAACCCTAGGGCCCGTCTTCGAACCCCCGCCTGCCGGGCGACGCCGGGGCGCGCACCTCGCCGCGTTGTCGTCGGTCGCCGATGCTCCGCATGGACTCTCTCCTCCGCCTTGCGATGCACGCACCCCACCGCCGCCCGGCCCGCCCTCCGGGCGGACGACGAGGGTTCGAAGACGGGCCCTAGAATGACGAAGTGGACCAGCGAACATACAACCAGTACTGCGCGACCGCACGGACGCTCGACCTGGTCGGCGAGCGCTGGACACTGCTGCTGATCCGCGAACTCCTCACGGGCCCCAAGCGGTTCGGCGACCTGCAGGCCAGCCTGCGCGGCCTCGGCACCGGACTGCTGGCCGCCCGCCTCAAGCACCTCGAACACGAGGGCCTCGCGCACAAGGTCACCCTCCCGCCGCCCGCCCGCACCCCGGCCTACGCCCTCACCGAGGCCGGCGCCGAACTCGGCCCCGCCGTACTGGCGCTCGCCCGATGGGGCCTCAAGTGGGCCATGGGCGAACGACGGGAGAGCGAGACCTTCCACCCCGGCTGGGCGGTGCTCGGCCTGCGGGCCTGCTTCGACCCCGACGCCGCCACCGCCCTGCGCGCGGTCTACGAGTTCCGCATCGACGACGAGGTCTTCCACGTCCGGATCGACGACGGCACGATCGAGGCCCTGCACGGACCGGGCCAGCACCCGGACGCCACCATCACCATGGACGAGGAGACCTTCCTCGGCCTCACCGCCCAGCGCCTGACCCTCACCCGCGCGATCGACACCGGCGCCGCCACCGCCACCGGCGACCCCGAGACCCTGCACCGCCTCAAGGGCCTCTTCCGCCTCCCACCCCCCGCCTCCCGCACCGGCGACACCCCCACCTGAACCCCCGGCCGGATCCACGGTTGTCCCTTCGGGATGGGCATGCGGCGAACGAATTCCACCACCGACAGGGCACCGGCCCGGCGTCCGCCCGGCTGCGCCCGGCTGCGCCCGGAAGGGCGCTGACCTGCCGGAACAATGATCACAGGTCCGTCACACACCCTTCCCACAGGCGCCCCCGTACCCGAAGCTCTGACGCTGTGATCCACCTTTCCACGCTCGTCTGCGCGGCCTTGTCAGCGGTGGCCGTCGTGCTCCTGAACGTCGACGGCGGGTCCGGCGCCGGCCGGGACCTGCTCGTCGGCCTCGCGGGCTACCTGATGTCCGCGCTGCTCACCCAGGTCTGGGTCCTGCTCACCGCCCGGCCGCAGAGCAAGCGGATCGGCATCGTCAGCCTCGGCGCCGGCCGGATCCTGGCCGAAGCCGCGATCGGCGGGGCCCTCGTCCAACTGAGGGCCGTACCCGCCCCGCTGTACGTCCTCTGGTACGGCGTCCAGGCCCCGCTGGCCCCGCTGCGCCTGTGGCTCGGCACGGCCCTGTCCGTCGCCCTCCAGAGCGCCATCGGCCTGTGGCTGCTGGGCGGTACCACGACATGGCCGGCGGGAGTGGCGTTCCTCGCCACGACGGCCGCACGGATCGTGCAAACGCTGCGCCGCCCGTTCGGCACCGGCCGGATCCTGTTCGTCGTGCCCTTCAAACCGTCCACCCTCCCGCTCTCCTCCGCGGCCAACGTCAGGGCCGCCAACGCCGTGAACCAGGGCCGGATCGCCGAACTGCGCGCCGCCGTAGCGGACATGACGGCAGCGGACTGGCCGGAGGTGGACCGGGGACTGCTCGCACTCGCCGAGGGCCGCTACGCCGAGGCGGAGCAGTGGGGCCGGGCCGTCGCCGCCCGGGGATTCTCGCCCGACGGGGGCCTCGCCGCGGGCATGCTCATCAGCAGTGCGATCGTCGGCGCGGCGGACGCGGGTGAACTTCCGCGCGACCGGTACCTGCCCCGCCTGATGACGGCCGTGGGCGAGTTCGACGCCCCGACGGCGGCGGTGCTCCGCGGCGTCCCGGCGGCGATCGACCTCGCCCGGCTGGAGAACCGGCTCGACGAGGCCCTGGACTCCGCCCGCGCACAGCGCGGTCTGCACACCGCCCGCCTCTGGCAGGCCGAGGCCGGCTGCTCCCTCGCCGCCGCGCTCGCCACCGCCGGCCGCTTCGACGAGGCGCGCACGGCCCTGGACCGGGCCCGCCGGACCTGCCCCGGGCTGGCCCGGACCGGACACGTCGAACGCCTGCTGGAGCGGCACGAGAACCGCACACCCGCCGAGGCCGCCCCGGCCGGCAGCTGAGCGGCCGCCGTACGCGCCCCGGCCCGCGCCGCGCGCTGCGAGCCGGGACGCGTACGAGGCCGACGCACCTCGACGCCCGTGGCCGGAAGATGATCTCCTGCGTGACGAAGGAAGCGGATACGGGCGCGGGCGATGCCCACGTGTGGCAGGCGCGGTTGGGCTGGGCGTTCGGGCTGACAGCCGACGATCCCGCCGAACGGGCGGCGGCGCCGGCCCGCCTCGCCGCCGCCCGGAGGACCGTGCAGGACGCCCTCGACCGGTTCAACGAGCTGTGGCACCTGACGCGGCCCCCGGCGTACCGGCCCACCGGCGAACGGGCGGCGCCGGCCGAGGCGGAGGCGGATGCGTAGGCTCATGTGGTCCAGGACGGGGCCGAGCCGCAGGGGTGCACATATGGACGAGAGCCGGATCACGATCCAGCTCACGGGCGATGAGGCGTTGGTGCTGTCGCACTGGCTGGAGAGGCTCCAGACGACCGACCTCAGCCGCGTCGTCGACGACCCGGCGGTGTGGGCGCCGATCCACCGGATCGCCGGAACGCTCGACAGGGCGCTCCCCGGGCTGTTCGCGCCCGACTACGACGAGCGGCTCGCGGCCGCCCGTGAGCGGCTACGGCCGGAGGACTGACCGGTCCGAGCCCCTGCCGGGACGCTGGCGCCGGCTCCGGCCGGCTGACTATGGTGGGGGAATGACCACCGGGACGGCGTCGCGCCACACACGGATCGGTGACCCGGTGCCCCACTGAGCGCCGGGCGGGCCGGTGCGGGCCCGCTGTTCGAACGAGGTTCCTTCGCCGCTGCCGCGCGGGCCCCGCCTCCGTCGTGCTGATCACAGGCTTCACACATCAACACGACAGGAGGATCCGACTTCCATGCCCACCACGACACTGCAGATTCCCACCGCCGACGGCCTGGCCGACGCCTTCGCCGCCTTCCCCGACCACGGCGACGGGCACCCGGGGGTGCTGCTGTACTCGGACGCCTTCGGCCTGCGCCCCGTGCTGGAGGAGATGGCCCGCGAACTGGCCGGGCACGGGTACTACGTGCTCGCCCCCAACCTCTACTACCGGCACGGCCCGGCACCGGTCGTCGAACTCCCCGCGTACATAGGGGAGGAGAGCCGGCCCGCCGTCATCGCCCGGCTGATGCCCCTGCTCAAGGAGCACGTCGCCCCCGAACGCGTCCTGCGCGACGCCGACGCCTACCTCGCGTTCCTCGCCGCCCGACGCGAGGTCAACGCCGGGCCGGTGGCCGTGATCGGCTACTGCATCGGCACGCTCCTGGCGCTGCGCACCGCGGCGGCACACCCGGACCGGGTGGCCGCCGTCGCCGGGTTCCACCCCGGCTTCGTGGTCACCGACGCGCCCGACAGCCCGCACCGCCTCGTGCCCACGCTCACCGCGGAGGTCCATCTCGGCCTCGCCGAAGGGGATGTGTCGCCCGAGGTCGCCGGTGAGCTCCACAGGGCGTTGGGCGCGGCGGGCGCCGACGGCCCGTACGAGATCTACCCCGGCACGGTCCACGGCTTCACCATGGCCGACACCGACGCCTTCAGCGCCTCCGGGCTGGAGCGCCACTGGGAGCGCCTGCTCCCACTCCTGGACCGTACCCTGGCCGGCACCTGAGGCAGCCCGGCCCCGCCGGTGCCCGGCCACGCGGCCGG
>NZ_JBSGFD010000209.1:0-13541 GCF_053603215.1 Kitasatospora sp. NPDC004240
GTTGGCGGCTGCGGCGAGCTCTGCCGGCGGGGCGAAGCGCCGCTCCTCCTTGAGCAGGTTGGCCAGGCTCTCGTTGCTCAACGCGCACTCCTCATGCTGTTCTCACTGTTCCGTGCGGGAGACGTCCTCCCGGTGCCACCCCTCGATCATCGCGGCCGCCGGACGCCGCCGGGCCCGGATCGGGCAGACCTCTCGGTATCCGGGCCCTAACCTTTCGGTCCCGGACGAACCACCGGCCACGGGCCGCCGCGGCGCCGCACCGCGGGCCCCGGCCTTCGGTCCCGGACGGACGACCGGCCGCGGGCCGCCCGCGCCGGATCGCGGGCCGAAACACCGTCACCCGGCCAAACCCTTCGGTCCCGACCGTCATCCGCCGCCGGGCCGTCCACTCCTAGCGTGACCGCCGACGGGGCCGTACGACACGCCCCGCCGAGCGGCCGCACCCGTCACCTCCCGGTGCGCAGGCCGTTCACCGGGGGAGGGCGAGGAAGGGGAACGTCGGATGACGCACCGCAGGACGACGACGACTGAACGGGCCGGGCGGGCGGTCACCGACGGCCCCTCGCCGAGCCGGCCGCTGGCCGTCCTCGCGGCCGCCGGCCTCCTCCTGATCGGCGGATGCGGCGAGGGCGGCCCCGCCACCTCCGCACGGCCGGCGAACGGCACCCCGACCACGGCGGGCGCCGCCCCGAGCGCCAGGAGCGGAGTGCTCCCGGGCGGCCTCGGCGATCCGGCCACCGCGCCGACCGGCGTCCCGGTGTTCGGGCCCGACGGCCCGCGCACCCCCGTCTACGCCGGTCTGGGCACACTGAGCTCCTGCGACTCCGGACGGCGCCTGGCCGTCCTGAACGCCCCGCCGACCGACGCACCCGACGGTGCCCCCGTCGGCAGTACGGCGCCCACCGGCGCCAACGGGGAGGAGTGGCTGGTGTGGACCGAGCCGGACGGCGGCCTGGTGCTCCAGTCCCTGCTCTCCAGCGGCGCCCCCGTGCCCCGGCTGCTCACCGCGGAGCGCACCGGCACCGCCGCCCTCCGGGACGAGGCCCCCGCGGGCGGCGCCGACGCCGCGGCCCAGCGCTGGCAGCTCACCGACCGCCGGCCGCAGCCGCTCGCCACGCCGGTGGACGGCTCCGCCACCGCCGACTGCCTGCGGATCAGGACCCAGGACGGCACCGGCTGCCTGCTCGACCACGGCGCCGGGGCGCCCCTGCCGGTCGGTGACTGCTCCTCGCGCGCCGCGTGGTGGACCCCCCAGGGGATGACCGCCCCCGCCGTCGGCTGACCTCCCAGCCGTGACCGCCCACCCGGGATCGCCCACCCGGGTCCTCCCACCCGCGACCGCACGGCACGCCCCGCGGACGCCCACCCGCCCCACCTTCGCCCACCCACGACCGATCGGAGCCCCCGTGTTCCTCACCAGCCCGCCCCCGGCCGCCTCCGACGACCCGGTGGCGCTGTACGCCGTCGACCCCGCCGGCGGCGGACGGGCCGTCACCCGGCGCGACCTCGCCGAACGGCTCGACCGGGCCACCGCCGCCCTGCGCCGGCTCGGCGTACGCCCCGGCGACCGGGTCGCCCTGCGGCTGCCGCTGATCCCCGAGGCCGTGGTCGCCCTGCTGGCCTGCGCCCGGATCGGCGCCGTCGCGACCACGATCGGCCCGTCCGCGACGCCGTACCACGACCCCGCCGACGAGCTCGCCCGCAGACGCCTGCGGCGCGTCCGTCTGCTGGTGACCACCGAGGACCAGGTGCCCGACGCCTCCCCCGCGTCGCCGCCGGTCCTGGTGGTGCGGACGGACGGCGGCGGGCCCGTCCGCAGGCCGGGTGACGGCTGGTCCTGGTGGCACCGGGCCCTCGCCGTGGCGCCGGCCGGGCGGGAGCGCCCGCGCCCCGCCGGCCCCGGCACGGAGGAGCACGCGGCCGCCCTGCGGCTGGGCCTGCGCGGCCCCGCCGACGTCCACTGGTTCGCCACCGACCTGGACCGGCTGGTGCGCCACCCGCTGGCCGTCACCGGCCCGCTCGCCCTCGGAGCCGCCCAGGTGCTCTGCGCGGACCCCGCCCTCGCCGGCGACCCGGACCGGCTCCGGGAGACCCTCCTGACCTACCGGGTGACCGTGCTCCACGCCCACCCCGACGCCCTGCACGAAGTCCTGTCGCACTCCCCCGCGCCCGAACTGCGCCTCGCCGCACCGCTTCCCGGCCTCACCGACGCCCCCGCCCCCCACCACTGGTACTGGCAGCGGGACGAGCCGTCCTCCCCCTGGCAGCTGCGGCACGGCCCCAACCCCTGGTCGCCCGCGGCCCGTACGCCGGGCGCGGGGTGCGCGACCGGGATGTGACCCGGTTCACCGCGGATCCACCGGCAAAGGGTGACAGGCCGCTGTCGCGGACGGCTGCGACCGTCGACGCATGACGATCACCGATGAGGACTGCCTCGCCGAGACCCTGGCGTTCAACGAGCACTTCGAGGCCACCGCCGCGAGCCGGCCGACCCGCTCCCGCACTCCCGACCCCGACGTGCTGGCGCGGCTGCGCCGCAACGGGCTCGGGGCCGACACCCCGCCGGTGCGGCTGCCGCAGGGCCGGGACCGCGTCCTCCCCGGCGGGGTACGGGTCCGGGCCTTCGTACCCGACCGCGTCGAGGGCGTCCACCTGCACATCCACGGCGGCGGCTGGTCGTTCGGCTCCGCGGACGGCCAGGACGAGCGGCTGTGGTGGCTCGCCGTACGGGCCCGGCTGGCCGTGCTGAGCGTGGAGTACCGCCTGGCACCGGAACACCCGTTCCCCGCCGGACCGGACGACTGCGAGGCGGCCGCCCGGTGGCTGGTGGACAACGCCGCGGCCGAGTTCGGCACCCGGCGGTTGACGATCGGCGGCGAATCGGCCGGCGCCCACCTGAGCGTCCTGACCCTGCTGCGGCTGCGCGACCGGCACCGCATCACCGGTGCCTTCCGCGCGGCCAACCTGCTCTTCGGCCCGTACGACCTGTCGATGACGCCGAGCCAGCGATCATTCGGCTCCCGCAGGCTGCTGAGCGACACCGAGACGCTGCGGGGCAGTTACGAGCTCCTCAGCCCCGGCACCACGCCCGAGCGGCGCCGCGACCCGGAGCTCTCCCCGCTGTTCGCCGACCTGGCCGGCCTGCCGCCGGCCCGGATCGTCGTCGGTACCGAGGATCCGCTGCTGGACGACTCGCTCTTCCTGGCCGCCCGGTGGCGGGCCGCCGGCGCACCCGCCCACCTGGGCGTCGTCGCCGGCGCGATGCACGGCTTCACCCTGTTCCCGCTGACCGTCACCGAACGCGAACAGCGGCGTGAGCGGGACTTCCTGGCCGACGCGTGACGGTAGCGTCGCCTCCGTGAACCGCACGCCCCGACTGTACGCACTGGTGGAGGAACTGCGCGCCGCGGCGCCGCGACCCCGGACGGTCGCGGCGCTCGCCGCCCGCTTCGAGGTCAGCACCCGCACGGTGCAGCGCGACCTCCAGGCCCTGATGGAGGCCGGCGTCCCCGTCCGCGCCACCTCCGGGCGGGGCGGCGGCTGGTCGATCGACCCCGCGATGACCCTTCCCCCGATCCGCCTCACCCCCGAGGAGGCCTCGGCCCTGGTCGCCGCTCTCGCCGCGGCCGACGGCTCCGCCCCCTACGCCGGCGCGGCCCGTACGGCCTCCCAGAAGATCGCCGCCTCGATGACCGGCCCCGCCTCCACGACCGCCCGGCACCTCGCCGCACGGATCGTCGCCCTGCCCGCCCGCACCCCGGCCCCGGTCCGGGCCGCCGTGGAACAGGCCCTCACCGACGGCACCGTGCTGCGGCTGTCCTACGTCGACGCGGACGGCCGGGAGAGCCACCGCGAGGTCGAACCGGCCGGGCTGCTCACCGCCGACGGCCGCTGGTACCTCATCGCCTGGTGCCGCACCCGCCGGGCCGGCCGGGGCTTCCGTCTCGACCGCGTCACCGCGGCCACCCCCACCACCGAACCGGCCCCGCCCCGCGACCTGCCGACCCTCCTCCACGGTTCCGCCGCGGCCGACGCCACCCGCCCCGGCGCCCTGACCCCGCTCGCCCCGCCACCCTGAGGCCCCGTCCGCCCCTTCGGGAACACGCCCGGGGATGATGTCAAGGACGCTCGAAGTGCTGGAGCACCCCGCCGAGCGAGAAGCAGAGGGCGCCGGTGAGGGTGCCCCAGTTGGCGATGTCGGCGTTGACGAGGCTGCCGGTGCTGGGCCGGGTGAAGGCCGCGAGGGCCGAGATCATGAAGAGGACCGAGCCGAGCTGGTTCACGGCCACGATCCACCAGCCGAGGCTTCGGCGGCAAAAGCAGGGCCGGCCGTGGCAGATCTCGACGAAGGCGAGGTGGCCGGAGATCAGGAAGAGCACGCAGCCGATGACGTCGGGGGCCCAGATCAGCCGGTTGACCTGCTGGACGCTCAGCCCCTGCAGGAACGAGTCGAGCAGGTTGACGGCGAAGACCAGGGTGCCGGCGAACAGGACGGACGCGCTCAGCCAGTCCACCCGCTTCGGTTCGTAGCTCCACCAGCGCCAGCGGTGGGTGACCAGCCGGCCCTCACCGCCGGGCACGTGGCGGGGCGCGTTGATCACCTGGAGCAGCGAGACGTACCCGCCGGTGTTGAAGAAGAGGCCGCCGGCGAAGTAGATGGAGGCGCAGGTGGTGGCGTCGCCGGAACCGAACTGGGCGACGCCGGCGCCGGCCGCGAAGAGGGCGCCGCCGATGATGAACGCGGTGGCGGCGACGGCGTTGAGCCGGCGCAGCCGGCGCAGGGCGACCTCGTCGGCGCTGGCGTGGTGGCCGGTGCGCGCACCGGGCGGGTGGACCGCGATGAGTCCGCGCCGCCGGGCGAGCCGGGACTCCCACACGGCGGTCCCCCCGCCGGGCGGGCGCCAGGTGAGCCGGGTGGTGAACGGTCCCGCGCCTTCGGCGCGCTGCTCGGGCTGTCCCACGGCCCGAGACTAGACGTCCCGCCCACCCGCCGGCCGGGCGAAACGCCGCGGGCGGGACGGAACCGTGCACCCCCGCCTCGGCGTACCGCACCCGGCCGGGTGCCCCGAGGCCCGGCCCACGGGGCACCCGGCCCGCGGGCCGGTCAGGTCTGGCGCAGGGCCTCGGTCAGGCGGTCGGCCGCCGCCACCACGGCCTGGGAGAGGCGGGCGCCGGGGTGGCGGGTGAGCCGTTCGATCGGGCCGGAGACCGTGACCGCGGCCACCACCCGGTTGGCCGGGCCGCGGACGGGGGCCGAGACGGACGCGACCCCGAGCTCGCGCTCACCGATGGACTGCGCCCAGCCCCGGCGCCGTACGCCGCTCAGGGCGGTGGCGGTGAAGCGGGCGCCCTGCAGGCCGCGGTGGAGGCGCTCGGGCTCCTCCCAGGCGAGCAGGACCTGCGCGGCGGCGCCGACCTTCATGGGCAGGGTGACCCCCACGGGAACGGTGTCGCGCAGGCCGGAGAGCCGCTCGGCCGCGGCCACGCAGATCCGGATCTCGCCCTGCCGGCGGTAGAGCTGGGCGCTCTCCCCGGTGAGGTCGCGCAGATGGGTGAGGACCGAACCGGCCGCCGCCAGCAGCCGGTCCTCGCCCGCGGCCGCCGAGAGCTCCCCGAGCCGGGGGCCGAGGACGAACCGGCCCTCGACGTCCCTGGTGACCAGCCGGTGCTGTTCGAGCGCGACGGCGAGCCGGTGCGCGGTGGGCCGGGGCAGACCGGTGGCGGCCACGAGGCCGGCCAGGGTGGTGGGACCGGCCTCCAGGGTGCCGAGGATCGAGGTGATCTTGTCGAGCACGCCGACGCCGCTCGTGTTGTCCATGGATGGGTACTCCGTCTCAAATCCCGTGAGCAGCGCGACGGCTTCGCCCACGGAGGCTCCGCATCGGGAGCGGGGGGATGGTCAGCGAGGACGGGCCGGGGAAGTCGGCCGATTGCCTGCGCCGGGCACGAGACGAGTACGCGGAAGGGCCGGGGCGGGAAGCGCCCGGGCGAAGGACAGCACAGAGAGCACCGTGTCTCCTCATCTTTCCCGCGCCACAGTGGCGACAGGCCGGAGTTGGCACTGCCCCCGGCCGGCACGGCGCGTACTTCGGACGCCGGGTCGATCGGGGAGTTGCCGGGGCTTCGTAGGGCCGGTCCCTCCACCCCTCTGGATGATTCGCGAGGAACCATACAAGATTCCCCCGGCGGCCCGCCAAACCTCCCCGGTTCTCACACCGGACGCCGCGCCCGTCCGGCCGCCGCCACGCCCGTCACCCGGGACCGTTCAGGCGGGTGAGACGGCGACTCCCAGGGAGTCGGCCCCCAGCGCCTTCGGGGCGCCCTTCTCGTAGAACACGTCGAGATCGGTGATGACGAAGCCCGCCCCGGTCAGCATCTCGGCGACCGGCCGGGTCAGGTGGCAGCCGCCGAGGAGCCGCTGCTCCAGCGGGTCGAGCCGTCGCTGCCAGCGCCGTACGGCCTCGTCGCCCTCCGGGGCCAGGCCGTGCTCGACGAAGTGCAGCGTCCCGCCGGGCCGCAGGACGCGCCGCACCTCACGCAGCGCCGCCCCGGCGTCCGGGACGGTGCACAGCGTCCAGGTCGACAGCGCCGCGTCGAAACTGTGGTCCGGGAACGGCAGCACCTGACCGTCCAGGCCCCCGCGCTCCACCCGCACCGGGGTCGCCGCCACCCGTTCGGCCGCCAGTCGCCAGCCCACCTCGGAGGGGTCCACCGCGGTCACCCGGGTCACGGCCGCGGGATAGAACGGGACGTTCAGCCCCGAGCCGAACCCGATCTCCAGGACATCGCCCTCCAGGCCCTCGCAGACCCTCCGTCGCAGGTGCGCGGCCTCCTTCGTCCCGCAGGCGACGTTGACGATCCGCGGCACGACCTGATCGGCGTAGAACCCCATCACGACCTCCAGCCCTCAGGGCCAGTCTGGCACCGGCCCCGACGACCCTCCTGTCTCCCGCCACCCGATCTCCCGCCCCCGGTCGCCGGCGGCTCGATGTCCGGCTACTCGATGTCCGGCCATTCGTCGAGGGGCCAGGCCATCGGGACCTCCGGCTGCAGGAACTGCTCGGCCCAGATGATCTTGCCTGTGGGGGTGTAGCGGACGCCCCAGCGTTCGGCGAGCCGGGCGACCAGGAACAGCCCGCGGCCGCCCTCGTCGTCGGCGACCGCGTAGCGCAGGTGCGGGGCGGTGCTGCTGGTGTCCGAGACCTCGCAGATCAGCGTGCGGTCGTACAGCATCCGCACCGTGATCGGACCGCTCGCGTAGCGGATCGCGTTGGTCACCAGCTCGCTGAGCACCAGCTCGGTGACGAAGCCCGCCTCCTCCAGGCCCCACTCGGCGAGCTGCCGGGTGGCCTGAGCACGGGCCTGCGCCACGGCCGCGGGCGTCGGGGCCACCTCCCACTCCGCGGTCCGGTCGGGCGCCAGCACGCGGGTACGGGCGACGAGGAGGGCGATGTCATCGGTCTGGCGGGCGGGCAGCAGGGTGCCTAGCACGGCCTCGCAGACCTCCTGGGGCGACCGGCCGGGGTGGGCCAGGGAGGCGGAGAGCACGTCCAGGCCGATGCCGATGTCGCGGGTGCGGTCCTCGACGAGGCCGTCGGTGTAGAGGACCAGGCTGCTGCCCGGCGGCAGCCGCACCTCCGCGGCCTCGAAGGGCATGCCGCCCAGGCCGAGCGGCGGACCGGCCGGGAGGTCGAGGAACCCGGCCGCGCCGTCCGGTTGGACGACGGCCGGCGGCGGATGCCCCGCCCGGGCCATGACGCAGGTGGCGGCGGTGGGGTCGTAGATGGCGTAGAGGCAGGTGGCGCCGGTGATCGCGGGCGTCCCGTCGACCGCGGCCGTCTCCTGGTCGATGTGGGTGACCAGTTCGTCCAGGTGCCCGAGGAGCTCGTCCGGCGGCAGGTCGAGCGAGGAGAAGTTCTGGACCGCGGTGCGCAGCCGGCCCATGGTCGCGGCCGCGTGCAGGCCGTGGCCGACCACGTCGCCGACGACGAGGGCCACCCGGGTGCCCGGCAGCGGGATCACGTCGAACCAGTCACCGCCGACGCCCGCCTGCGCCGGCAGGTAGCGGTAGGCGATGTCGAGGGCGCTCTGCTCGGGCAACGCGCGCGGCAACAGGCTGTGCTGCAGGGTGACGGCCATCGTGTGCTCGCGCGTGAAGCGGCGGGCGTTGTCGATGGACACGGCGGCCCGGGCGGCCAGCTCCTCGGCCAGCGACAGGTCGTCCTCCTCGAACGGGCCCCGGTCCCGGCTGCGCCAGAAGCAGGCGACGCCCATCAGCACGCCCCGCGCGGTCAGCGGGACGGCGATCAGCGACGCCAGTCCGAACTCCACCACCGCCTGCGTCCGCTCGGCGTCCTGCGTCCGCCACCCGGCGTCGGTCGCCACCTCGGGTACGAGCGCGGAGTGCCCGGTCGCGAAGCCCGCCGCCTGCGGGGTCCTCCCGGCCCACCTGACCAGTTCCCCCGGCGGGTAGAGCGGCGAATCCGCCCGCGGGCCGGTGACCGCCACCCGCTCCAGCTCCACCGGGGCGCCGGCCGCCAGGGTCGGCGGCTCCTCGCCCCGCAGGACCTCCTCGGCGAGGTCGACCGTGGCGTAGTCGCAGAAGTCCCGGGAGGCCATCCCGGCGAGCTCCTCCGCGGTGCGCCGGACGTCCAGGGTGGTGCCGATGGCGACGCTCGCGTCGTACAGCAGTCTCAGCCGGCCGCGGGCGACCTCCGCCTTGCCCGCGAGGGCGAGCAGCTCGGTGGAGTCGCGCAGGGTGGTGACACTGCCCGGGGGGCCTCCCGCGCTGTCGGTGGGGCGGTTGTTGACGGCCAGCAGCAGGTCTCCGACGGGGAGCACCTCATCGGTGACCGCGCGGCCGGAGACCAGCAGCTCGGTCGTGGCGGGGGCCAGGCCCAGCTCGGTGACCGGGCGCCCCTCGGCGTCCGGGGGCAGGTCGAGCAGTCGGCGCGCCTCGTCGTTGGCGAGCAGGACCCGGCCGTCGCCGCCGACGATGGCCACGCCCTCGCGGACCGCGTGCAGCACCGCGTCGTGGTGCTCGTACATCCGGGTCATCTCCTCCGGCCCCAGGCCGTGGGTCTGCCGCAGGAGACGTCTGCCCACCAGCGCCGTACCGGTCGTGGCCAGGCCGAGCGCGACGGCGCCGGCGCCCAGGACCACCGGCAGCTGGCGGTCGAACGCGCTGCTCACGTTCGCGACCTTCATCCCGGACGACACGATGCCCACGACCTGGCCCTGGGCGTCCTCGACCGGCACCACCACCTGGTACTCCTCGCCGAGCGGGCCGTTCACCTGCTCGACGGTGACCTTGCCCTCCAACGACGGCCCGATGGTGCCGACGAACGTCTTGCCGATCTGCTCCGGCTGGGGGTGGGTGTAGCGGATGCCGTCGCGGTCGGTCACCACGATGAAGTCGACGTTGGCGTCCTTGCGGGCCGCCTCGGTCAGCGGCTGGAGCACCGAGCTGGGATCCGGGCCCCGCATCGTCTCCACCAGCCCGGGGCTGTGGGCGAAGGCCTCGGCCGCGGCGAGCGAGCGGTCACGTGCCGCGGCGTACCGATCGCTGCGGGACTGGATCAGCAGCGCCACGACCGCCGCCACCACGAGCAGCAGCACGATCACCACCTGCAGGACGAACATCTGACCGGCGACGCTGTGGATGTTCAGCACCGACCGCAGGGGCGGCGCCGACGGCTCCCCCCGGGCCGGGGTCGGGGGCCGCCGCCCGCGGCGGCGGCCCCATCGACGCAGGTGCGACCACGAAGAGGAGCCTGTGTCTCTGCCCATACCCCCATGGTCCCGCCCCCGGCCCGGGCAGCACGGGCACCACGGCCGGTGCGCCCCCGTTCACCCTCCGATCACCAGGGGTTCCGCCCTCACCTCCCGGTGGAGGCCCGTCCGACCACCCCGGGCAGGCTCGCCTGCCACCCGCAGCGGCCGGAGTACGCGGCCGCACCGACGGTCACGTCCCGGATCCGGGCGCGGCCGCCGCGCAACCCGGAGGCGCTCACGCCGACGCGGGCCCGGCCCGCAGGGCCGTACGGCAGGGCGGGCGGCGGGGCGCCATGGGGCTCGTTCCGGTAGGCGTCGGGTCGGCTCCGCAGGCTACTGACCGGGAGACGGGTATCCGGCGCGGCACGCACCCGCCGTTCGGGGGAATCCGGCGGCATCCGCCAGCCGCCGCTCCCGGAGGCTTCGCGGCGCTTCCCGCGGGGCGTCGTCGTGGATCGCGTCGAGCCGGACGGCGGGCCTCCCTCACCCGCCGGCCGGCCGCCCGGTCACGGCCGGTCCGCGGGCGGCGCCAGGCCCGCGGTGCGCGCGGCGACGCGCGCCTGAACGGTGAAGAGGCGGTCCCGCGCCTCCTGGTCGAGGGCGTCGAAGTGACCGTACGCCTCAAGGGTGACGAAGCCGTGCACGGTGGCCCAGGCCAGCAGCATCGCCTCCTCGGCGTCGGGCACCGGCGGGCTGCCGAGCCGGCCGCGCTCGGCCGTGTCCGCGACGAGCTCGACCAGGTGCTCCATCGCCCGCCGGCCGGCCGCCACGGTCGGGCCCTCCGGCGGGGCCGCGTACCCGGGCACCGGGGATCCGAAGATGAGGGCGAAGCGCTCCGGATTCCGCTGCGCCCACGTGCGGTAGCCCGCGCAGGTGGACAGGAAGCGACCGTCCAGATCGTCCGGCGACACGGTGTCCCGGGTCGCCGTCAGCGCGCCCGACAGGCTGTCGTACGAGTCGGCGACCAGCGCGGTCAGCAGCTCGTCCCGGTCGGTGAAGTAGCGGTACAACGCGGGCGGGGTCATCCCCAGGCGCCGGGCGATGTCGGTGAAGCGCAGGTTCGCGCTGCCGTGCTCGGCGATCAGGTCCAGGGCCGCCTGCTTGATCTCCTCCACGGTGGCGGCCCGCGCCCGCTCACGACGGCTCAGTCCTGCACCCACCTCGTTCGACCCACCCGTCATTGCGATCTCCATCGGCTCCGTGCGGCAGTCACGACATTGACAAGCCGTACCCATCGAAGGGAACGTTACGCTCCATAAAAAGAGTTACGAAGCATAACGCTTCGCCGGGGCGAAGCCCCTCACGACGTACGGAGGACCTCATGTCCCAGGGAGTGCGCGGCGATCGGCGGATCGCCGCCGGGGACGCCGGGCCGCACAGACCCGGCCCGCTCGGCCGCATAGCCGGCTGGAGCTTTCGGAACCGGGGCCGCACGGTCCTGCTGTGGCTGCTCGCCGCCGGCGTGGCCCTCGGCCTCTCGGCCGGCCTCGGCGCGAAGTACAGCGCGGACTACACCGCGCCCGGCTCGGACTCCAAGCAGGCCCAGCAACTGCTGGCACGGGACTTCCCCGGGCTGGGCGGCGAGACGATCAGCCTGGTGCTGACCTCCGACGGCGGCGTGACCGACACCGCCACCCGCGACCGGGCCAAGAGCCTGCTCGCCGAGATGGCCGAGGTGCCGCACGTCAGCGGCATCGACGACCCGTACGGTCCGCGCGGCAAGGTGTCGGCCGACGGCCGCACCGCCCTGGGACAGATCCACCTCGACGTCGCCAACGCTCCCGACATGCCCAAGGCGGACACCCAACGGCTGCTCGACCTCGCCCGTCCGGCCGACGGCGGACTGCGCGTGCACCTCGGGGGCATGGCGGTCCAGCAGGCCGAGCAGGGCGCGATCGGCTCGGAGGGCATCGGCCTGGCGGCCGCCACCCTGATCCTGGTGATCACGTTCGGCTCGGTCGTGGCCGCCGGCCTGCCGCTGCTCACCGCGCTCGGCGGCCTCGCGGTGAGCGCCACCCTGCTGCCGGTCCTCGCCGCGGTCATGCCGGTACCGGACTGGTCGACCTCGCTCGCCGCGATGCTCGGCATCGGCGTCGGCATCGACTACGCGCTGCTCCTGGTCACCCGGTTCCGCGAATGGCGCGCCGAGGGACTGGCGCCCGAGGCCGCCACGGTCGCCGCACTGGACACCGCCGGCCGCGCGGTCGTGGTCGCCGGGCTGACCGTGGTGGTCAGCATGCTCGGGCTGTTCGCGATGGGCCTGTCGTTCATGCGCGGCGCCGCGGTCTCGGCCATCCTCTCCGTGCTCGTCGTGATCGCCGCGTCCGCCACCCTCTTCCCCGCCCTGCTCGGCTACCTCGGACGGCACATCGAGCGCCTGCGGCTGCCGCTGCCCCGGCGCCGCGTCGCGCATGCCGAGGACACGGTGTCCGCCGGCTGGCTGCGCTGGAGCAGGCTGGTCGAGCGCCACCGCGTCCTCGGCGCCGTCACCGGGGTCGTCGTGCTGCTGGCCCTGGCGGCGCCGTTCCTCGGCGTGCGATTCGGCTTCCCCGACGCGGGCAACGACCCCGCCGGGCGCTCCAACCGCATGGCGTACGACGCGGTGGCCACCGGGTTCGGGCCGGGCAGCAACGGGCCGCTGGTCCTGGTCGCCGAACTGTCCGCGGGTGCCCCCGCCGACGTGGCGACCATCTTGCCCACCGCGCTGCGGGCGGCGCCCGGCGTCTCGGCCGTCACCCCTCCGGTGCCCGGCTCCGACGGCCGCTCGCTGCTGCTGACCGTCATTCCGGACAGCGGTCCGCAGAGCACGGCGACCAAGGCCCTGGTCCGCGACCTCCGCGAGCACGTCATCCCCGCCGCCACCGGCCCCGGCGTCCAGGTACACGTCGGCGGGACGACCGCCAGCGCGATCGACAGCACCGACAACATCGCCCGCCGCATCCCGCTGCTCGTCGGCGGCGTGGTCACGGTGTCGATGCTCCTGCTGCTCGTGGCCTTCCGCAGTCTGGCCGTCGCACTCAAGGCCGCCGTGATGAACCTGCTCTCGGTCGGGGCCGCGTACGGCGTGGTCGCCCTCGTCCTGCAGGGCGGCACCGCCGGCCGGCTGATCGGCATCGACAATCCCACCCCGCTGCCCGCCTTCGTCCCCGTGCTGACCTTCGCCGTCCTGTTCGGCCTCTCGATGGACTACGAGGTGTTCCTGGTCAGTCGGATGCGTGAGGCCTGGCTGCGCTCGGGCGACAACGCGGAGTCCATCGTCAGCGGGCTGGCGGGCACCGCCCGGGTGATCACCGCGGCGGCGGCCATCATGGTCGCCGTGTTCGCGGCCTTCGTCCCGTCCCCCGACCTGCCCATCAAGGTGATCGGGGTCGGCATGGGGTCGGCCATCCTGATCGACGCCACACTGGTCCGGCTGCTGCTGGTACCGGCCATGATGCACCTCCTCGGGCGCGGCAACTGGTGGCTGCCGTCCTGGCTGGACCGCCGGCTGCCGCATCTCCACGTCGAGGGGCACACCGAGTTCTACCGGCCGACGGCCACCGCCCCGGCGCCCCGCACCCCCGCGGTGGTCGGCTAACCGGGTACGGGCCTCCGGCCCTGCTCGTCGCGCGAGCGGTCGGGCAGGGCCGGAGGCCCTCCGGTTTTCCCGTGGTTTTCCCGGGAAATGCGAGCAACCCCGCCCGGGTGCCCCGGGCGGGGTTGCTCTGAATGATTGTTCGGCGGCGTCCTACTCTCCCACAGGGTCCCCCCTGCAGTACCATCGGCGC
>NZ_JBSGFD010000210.1:0-13516 GCF_053603215.1 Kitasatospora sp. NPDC004240
GTTGGAGTACGTCGGGCGGGCGGACGAGCAGGTGAAGGTGCGCGGCTTCCGGGTCGAGCCCGGCGAGGTCGAGGCGGCCCTGGCCGAGCACCCGGGCGTCGCGCAGGCCGTGGTCATCGCCCGGGACGACCGCCTGATCGGCTACGTCGTCCCGCGCGCGGACACCGCCCGGGACAGCGTCCTCGAAGCCGACCACGTCGGCGAATGGCGGGACATCTACGACGCCCTGCCGATCACCCCGGGAGCAGCCGACTTCGGCCAGGACTTCGTCGGCTGGAACAGCAGCTACGACGGGAGCCCGATCCCGGTCGAGCAGATGCGGGAGTGGCGCGACGCCACCGTGGCCCGCATCCTGGCCCTGCGCCCGCGCAGGGTGCTGGAGGTCGGCGTCGGCACGGGCCTGCTCCTGTCGCAGATCGCACCGCACTGCGAGAGCTACCGGGCGACCGACTTCTCCGCCACCGCGATCGACGCGCTGGCCGCGCAGATCGTCGGACAGGACGATCTGGCCGACCGCGTCGTGCTGGAGACCCGCCCGGCGCACGACACCGACGGACTGCCGGCCGGGTACTTCGACACCATCGTGATCAACTCCGTGGTGCAGTACTTCCCGTCCGCCGACTACCTCGCGGACGTGATCGGGCAGCTGATGCGACTGCTCGCCCCCGGCGGCGCGCTGTTCGTCGGTGACGTCCGCAACCTGAGGCTGCTGCGCCCGCTCACCACCGCCGTCCAGCTGCACCGGACGGCCGAGGGCGCCGACCTGCCCGCCGTACGCCGCGCGGTGGAGCAGGCCCTGCTGGTGGAGAAGGAGCTCCTGGTCGACCCGGACTTCTTCACGGTCCTGCGCGAGCACGTCACCGGCATCGGCGCCGTGGCCGTGGAGGTCAAGCGGGGCCGGCACCACAACGAGCTGAGCCGCCACCGGTACGACGTCACCCTGCACCGGCGGCCGGCCGCGCCGGTCGAGCCGCGGGAGCTGATGTGGGGCCGGGACGTCGCCGACCTCCCGGGCCTGCGCGACCTGCTCGTCCGGGGCGACGCCGACGCGGTGCGCCTGACCGGGGTGCCGAACCGGCGGGTCACCCGCGAGGCCGCGCTGGCGCGGGCGGTCCGGAGCGGGGACGGCACGCTCGCCGAGCTGCTGGACCGGCTGCACGGTCCGGACGACGGCGCCCTGCCCGACCCGGAGGACCTCCACGCCCTCGGCGAGGGCCTCGGCCGCCGCGTGCACGTCACCTGGTCGGCCTGCGCGCCCGACGCCCTGGACGTGCTGTTCGTCCGCGGACCGGGAGGCGCGGCGGCCGAGGCGTACCGGTCGGCCCGGGGCACGGGTACGACGCTGTCCTCGCTCACCAGCCGCCCGACCGGAAGCCGCACCAGCGGCGCCCTCGTCGGCGAACTGCGCGACCGGCTGCGCCACCGACTGCCCGACTACCTGGTGCCGTCGGTCCTCGTGGTCCTGGACGCGCTGCCGCTGACCGCCAGTGGCAAGCTCGACCGCCTGGCCCTGCCTTCCCCCGACCTCGGTACGGGCCCCGCCGGGCGGGCGCCGCGCACCCCGCAGGAGCAGCTGCTCGCCGAACTCTTCGCCGACCTGCTCGGGCTGCCCGGGGTGGGCGTCGAGGACAGCTTCTTCGACCTCGGCGGGCACTCGCTGCTGGCGACCCGTCTGGCCTCCCGGGTCCGGGCGGTCCTCGGCACCGAGCTGGAGGTCCGGACCCTGTTCGAGTACCCGACGGTGGCCGCGCTGGCGGCCCGCCTCGACGGTTCCGTCACGGAGCGGCCGGCCCTGACCGCGCGGCCCCGCCCCGAGAGGATCCCGCTGTCCTTCGCCCAGCGCCGGCTCTGGTTCCTCCACCGCATGGACGGGCCGAGCGCCACCTACAACATGCCGCTCGCGCTGTGCCTGGACGGTGCGCTCGACCGGCAGGCGCTGCGGGCCGCGCTCGCGGACCTGACCGCCCGGCACGAGAGCCTGCGGACGGTGTTGCGCGAGGCGGACGGCGTGCCGTACCAGCTGGTGCTGGCCGCCGGCGAGGCCCGCCCCGACCTGCCGCTCGTCGAACTCGACGAGGCACGGCTGGCCGGCCGGCTCGCCGAGGGCGCCCAGCGGGGCTTCGACCTCGCCGCCGAACCGCCGATCCGGGCGGAGCTGTACGCGATCGCCCCCGAGCGGCACGTCCTGCTGGTCGTGGTGCACCACATCGCCGCCGACGGCTGGTCGATGGGCCCGCTCTCCCGGGACCTGGCGGCCGCCTACGCGGCCCGCTGCCGGGGCGAGGAACCGCGGTGGTCCCCGCTGCCGGTCCAGTACGCCGACTACACCCTGTGGCAGCGCGACCTGCTCGGCGAGGCCGCCGACCGGGACAGCCTGTTCACCCGGCAACTCGCCTACTGGAAGGAGGAGCTGGCCGGTCTGCCGGACCAGGTGCGACTGCCCGCCGACCGGCCCCGGCCGGCCGAGGCCTCGCAGCGTGGTGGCCGGATCGAGGTCCGACTGGACGCCGAACTGCACCGCGAGCTACGGGACCTGGCCGCCGCGAACGGCGCCAGCATGTTCATGGTGCTCCAGGCGGGCCTCGCCGCGCTGCTCACCCGGCTCGGGGCCGGTACGGACATCCCGATCGGCAGCCCGATCGCGGGTCGTACCGACGAGGCGCTGGACGAGCTCGTCGGGTTCTTCGTCAACACGCTGGTGCTGCGAACCGACACCGGCGGCGACCCCGGGTTCGCCGAACTGATCGGCAGGGTCCGGCGGAAGGCACTGGCCGCGTACGCGCACCAGGACGTCCCGTTCGAGTACCTGGTCGAGGCCGTCAACCCCGCTCGCTCCCTGGCCCACCACCCGCTGTTCCAGGTCATGCTCGCCCTGCAGAACGCGCCGACGGGCGAGTTCACCCTGCCGGGCCTGGAGACCCGCTACCTGGAGGCCCCGACCGACACCGCGCGGGTCGACCTGACCGTCAGCCTGGCCGAGCGGTACGGCCGGGACGGCAGTCCGACAGGCGTGCTCGGCGTGGTCGAGTACGCGACCGACCTGTTCGACCCGGACACCGTGGAGCGGCTCTTCGCCCGTTGGACGCGGTTGCTGCGCGCGGCGGCGGCCGAGCCGGAGCGGCCCATCGGCCGGCTGGATGTGCTGTCCGACGAGGAGCGCCGCGATGCGCTGTTCGGGCCGACCCGGACCGACTTCGACCTGCCCGAGGCGGGCCTGCCGGAACTGTTCGCCCGCCGGGTGGCGGCCGCGCCGGACGCGGTCGCGGTCGTCGCGGGCGCGACCGTGCTGACCTACCGGGAGCTCGACCGGCGGGCCAACCGCGTGGCCCGGGCGCTGATCGGGCAGGGCGTGCGGCCGGAGACCCCGGTGGCGGTGCTGCTGGAGCGCTCGGCCGAGCTGGTCGTCGCGATCCTGGCGATCGTCAAGGCGGGCGGCGCGTACGTCCCGCTCGACCCGCGGTTCCCCTCGTCCAGGACCGACCTGATCGTCCGCGAGACCGGCGCCGCCCTGGTGCTCACCGAGGACGTGCTGACCGCGCTGAGCCGGGCCGAGCCCGACGACTCCGACCCGGGAGTCGCCTGCGATCCACGGCAGTTGGCGTACGTGATGTACACCTCCGGCTCGACCGGCCGGCCGAAGGGCGTCGGCGTCACCCACCGGGACGTCGCGGCGCTCGCCCTCGCCCCGTGCTGGCGCGAGGGCGGGCACGAGCGGGTGCTGTTGCACTCGCCGACGGCCTTCGACGCCTCGACGTACGAGTTCTGGGTTCCTCTGCTCGGCGGCGGACGGGTCGTCGTCGCACCGCCCGGCCGACTCGACCTCGACGCGCTCGAAGGAGCGGTCGCCGAGCACGGGGTGACCGGGCTCTGGCTGACGGCCGGCCTGTTCCGACTCGTGGCCGAGGAACGGCCGCACCTGCTCGCCGGCGTCCGCGAGGTGTGGACCGGCGGCGACGTGGTGCCGCCGACGGCCGTCGCCCGGGTCCTGGCGGCCTGCCCGGGCGTCGCGGTGGTCAACGGCTACGGCCCGACCGAGACGACGACCTTCGGCGCCCACCACCGGGTCCGCGCGCTGCCCGCGCACGCCGCGACCGTGCCGATCGGCCGGCCCATGGCGAACATGCGGGCCTACGTGCTCGACGCCGGCCTGCAACCGGTGCCGTCGGGTGTGGCCGGCGAACTGTACCTCGCCGGGGCGGGTGTGGCCCGCGGCTATCTGGGCCGGCCGGGGCTGACGGCCGAACGGTTCGTCGCCTGCCCGTACGAGCCGGGTGATTCTCCCGCCCCCGGTGCGGCGGCCGAGCGGCGTCCCCGGCCCGATGGCGGGCAAGGAGGTGGGCCCCTCTCCCCCAGCCTGGCGGCTGGGAGGTGCCCCCAGTCCGATGGCGGGCAAGGAGGTGGGCCCCTCTCCCCCAGCCTGGCGGCTGGGAGGTGCCCCCAGTCCGATGGCGGGCAAGGAGGGAGGATGTACCGAACAGGCGACCTGGTGCGCCGACTCGCCGACGGCACGCTGGAGTTCGTCGGCCGCGCCGACGACCAGGTCAAGCTGCGCGGCTTCCGGATCGAGCCCGGCGAGGTCGAGGCCGTCCTCGCCACGTGCCCCGGCATCGCGCAGGCGGCCGTCGTCGCCCGCGAGGACCGGGTGGGCGACCAGCGCCTGGTCGCCTACCTGGTGCCCGCCGCCGAGGGAGCGCCCCCGGTGGACGAGCTCGCCCGCCGGCTCGGCCGGGAACTGCCCGAGTACATGGTCCCGTCGGCCTTCGTCACTCTGGAACGGCTGCCGTTGACCGCCAACGGCAAGCTCGACCGGGCCGCCCTGCCGGCTCCCGCGCACGACGCGACGGGCACCGGACGCGGCCCCCGGACCCCGCAGGAGCAGCTGCTGTGCGAGCTGTTCGCCCAGATCCTGGGCCGGGAGCAGGTGCACATCGACGACGACTTCTTCGACCTGGGCGGGCATTCGTTGCTGGCCGCCCGGCTGGTCTCCCGCGTCCGCGAGACGCTGGGCGTGCACGTGGGCCTGCGTACGCTGTTCGAGGCGCCGACGGTGGCCGGCCTGACGGAACGCCTGGCCATGAGCGATCCCGAGGAGGCCTTCGACGGGCTGCTGCCGCTGCGCCCGACCGGCAGCCGTCCACCGCTGTTCTGCATCCACCCCGGCGGCGGCATCAGCTGGTCCTACTCCGGGCTGCTGAACCACATCGGCCCGGACCGTCCGGTCTACGCGCTCCAGGCCCGCGGCCTCGCGCGCCCCGATGCCCTGCCCGGATCGTACGAGGAGATGGCCGCCGACTACGCGGACCAGATCCGCAAGGTCCAGCCCGAGGGCCCGTACCACCTGCTCGGCTGGTCCGCCGGCGGGCTGATCGCCCACGCGATCGCCTGCGAGTTCCAGGACAGGGGAGAGCGGACCGGCCTGCTGGCGGTCCTCGACGCCTACCCGGTCCAGGACATCGCCTTCGACGAGGTGCCCGTGCCCACCGAGCGGGACATCCTCGTCGGCATCATGGACGTCGACCCCGAGGAACTCGGCGACGGGCCGCTGACCTACGCCGAGGTCGCCGAGATCCTCGACCGGCGCGGCAGCGCCCTGGCCTGCCTGGACGAACGCCGCATCGGGGCCGTCGTCGACATCATGATCAACAACGCCAGGCTGGCGATCGCCCACACTCCCGGCCGTTTCCACGGCGACCTGCTGCTGTTCAACTCCACCATCGACCGTACCGAGGACTGCGCCGGCCCCGAGATCTGGCAGCGCTACATCGCCGGGCGGATCGAGTCGCACGACATCACCACCCGTCACGACCGCATGACCCAGCCGGGATCACTCGCCCAGATCGGGCCGGTCCTGGCCGCCCGCCTCGCCGGGACCACCGATGACACCACCATCCCCCCTCAGGAGGACTGACCCATGACCAACCCCTTCGACGACCAGAACGGCACCTTCCTCGTCCTCGTCAACCACGAGAACCAGCACTCGCTGTGGCCGCAGTTCGCGGACGTCCCCCAGGGCTGGACCGTCGTCCACGGTCCCGACACCCACGCCGCCTGCCTGGAGTACGTCGAGCGCTCCTGGACCGACATGCGGCCCAGGAGCCTCGCCGACGCCATGGACGTCCGGCAGTAGAGCGCCCGACGTGAACCCGACCCGAACCGACGACGAGGCCCGCCCCACGGCGGGCCCGTCCCGCCCCGGGGACCTCGCCGAGGCGCTGCTCACGCCCGAGGCCCGCCGGGACCCGTACCCGTTCTACGCCCGCATGCGCCACGAGAGCCCGGTCCACCGCAGCGCCCAGGGCATCTGGTACCTCACCCGGTACGCCGACGTCGAGACGGCCCTGGGTGACCTCCGGCTGTCCAACGACCGGGACCGGATGACCAGCGCCTTCGGTGCGCAGGGCGGAAACCTCAAGGCCCTCGGCCGGCTCACCGAGCGGCTCGGCCGGGTGATGACCAACACCGACCCGCCCGACCACGCCCGCCTGCGCAAGCTGGCCAACCGGGCGTTCACCGCCCGGCGCGTCGAAGCGCTACGCGCCGGCATCCAACGGATCGTCGACCGGCTGATCGACCAGGCCGTCGCGGCCGGGCCGACCATGGACCTGATCGAGGCCGTGGCCGCCCCGCTGCCGCTGTCCGTCGTCTGCGAGCTCTTCGGCATCCCCCCGGAGGACCGCCCCCGGGTGAAGGCCTGGTTCCGCCGCTTCGGGCGGCTGACCGAGGACATCGGCAGGACCGAGGCGGCGATCGACCAGTACGAGGAGTACCTCGCCCGGCTCGTCCGCCGGCGCCGCACCGACCCGGGCGACGACCTGATCAGCGCTCTGGTCGCCACCCAGGCGCAGGACGACCGGCTCACCGACTCCGAACTGCTGTCCACGTGCTTCGTCCTGATCACCGCGGGCGACGAGACCACGACCCACCTGATCGGCAACGGCACGCTCGCGCTGCTGCGCCACCCCGACCAGCTCGCGCGGCTGCGCGAGGACCCGACACTGATCCGTACCGCCGTCGACGAACTGGCCCGTTACGACACGCCGACCCAGGCGATCGTCCGGGTCGTCGCCGAGGACCTCGACATCGGCGGGCGCACACTGCGCGAGGGCGAACTGGTGTACCTGTTCCTCGCCGCGACCAACCGCGATCCCGAGCGCTTCGACGACCCGGACCGCCTCGACCTCTCCCGGTCCGGTAACCGGCACCTCAGCTTCGGCAACGGCCCGCACTTCTGTCTCGGCGGCCCGCTGGCCAAGCTCCAGGCGGAAGTGGCCATCGGCACGCTGGTGCGCAGGCTCCCCCGGCTCGAACTCGCCGAAGGGGCGGCGCTCGACTGGCGGCCCAACCCGCTGCAACGGCGGCTCAGCGCCCTCCCGCTCACCTACTGACACCTGAACGACCGAACGACGACGAAGGAGAACCGACCATGGCACGAGAGTTCGAGGTCCGCCGGGAACAGGACCTTTCCGCGACACCCGAGCAGGTCTGGCGCGCCGTCGCCACCGGCGCCGGAAACCTCGGCTGGCTCTACACCATGGAGATCGAGCCGCACGTCGGAGGGCGCGTCACCCGCGGCGACGGCACGGTGACGGTGTGGGAACCGCCGCACCACTTCGCCATCCGCGTCGCCATGGACAACGGGTTCTCGAACACGCTCACCTACCTGATCGACCCGGTCGACGACGCGACGAGTCACCTGCGCATGGGAATCCACTGGGTCCACGAAGGCGTGTGGGACGAGAGCTGGGACACCAAGGCGGACGCGGCCGAGAAGCACGTCGACTTCTACCAGCACGGCCTCGCCGAGTACCTGCGGCACTTCGCCGACCGCCCGGCCGTCTACGTCAAGGCCGAGCGCTCCGAACGCACCGCCGACCCCGACGACTTCGCCGCCCTGCGCCGACGCCTCGGCATCGCCGAGGACGCAGGTGCCGGCGACCGGATCACACTCGACGTGCCGGGTGCGGACGGCGGCCCGGAGGAGGTGGTCGTGGACTGGCTGAACGCCGACTTCATCGGCCTGCGCGGCCCTGACACGCTCTACCGGTTCTTCAACGGCAGCACCTGGAACTGGCCGATCTGGCTGGGCCACCACCTGTTCGCCGAGGACGCCGACGAGGCGCAGGCCGCCAAGGCGTGGACCGCCTGGCTCAACGACACCCAAGCCCAGGCCTAGGACCGCCGATGGAAACCGCAACGGAAACACTGCTCTACGCCGCCGAACTGGTCGAGGAGAACGGCAGCTACACACTCGTCGTCCAGGACGTGCGACGGGACACGGTTCAGACGACCCCGGTCCCGAAGGCCATGGTCGACAAGCTCCCCGTCTTCCTCTCGGCGCTCGCCGCCAAGCTCAATCCCGCACCCCCACGTGGCCGTTGGTAGTCCACCGCCGCCCCCACGAGCCGCTGCCGTCACGAGGACATCGCCACCTGACGGCAGCGGTTCGGTCTTCCCCGCGGGCTTGTCCTCGACCTTGTCGACGCCCTGGCCTCGACAGCCTCGGCGTCGACTACTGCGACCCCATCCGCGTCGTGCCCCACCGGCCCGGCCCCGCGCTCGGACCTGGCCGACATCCCCGACGCCCCTCGCACCGCTGCCGGCCGGCCCGTGGTCCCGACGGCCTGCGCGAACTCCCGGTGGGCTTGAAGGAGACGGTCGTCACGGGGTGCAGGCCTCGGCGATCGACAGGCTGTTCTCGTAGAGGTGGTGCCGGGTGATCCGACCGTCCTCGACGGTGAGGTGCAACGCGTAGGGGCCCTCGAACGTCTTTCCCGTCGCGCGTACCGTCCCCGACAGGTGCCCCATCAGGACGGCGTCGGTGCCGTCGACGAGACAGGTGTCGACGGAGGCGCGCGCGTCCTCGGGCACGGTGTGCTCCATCAACTCTGTGGCCTGGGCGGCGCATTCGGCGGCCGTGGACCGGGGCCGGATCCAGGGTGCGGAGGGGTTCTCGGCCAGCAGCCAGTCGACCTCCTCGGCGAACAGGGCGACGAGTCGCCCGGTGTCCCCGGCCATCCGGGCGGCGACGAACTCCTGCACCACGGCCCGGGTGGCCTGGGCGGCGGCATCCGCAGCGGTGGGCGAACTCGGCGTGTTCGAGACGGACTTGACGGCCATGGTGTTCTCCTCGTGGCTGCGGCCGGATCGGTGGGCGGTACCCGCCGGGGTGCTCGGTACCCGATCCTGCCGGTGGAGGAGGAGAGCGGTCGATTACCTCGGAGGTAAGTGAGCGGTCGCAGCGAGAGGGCACCTGTTCGACGGGGATTCGGCAGAGGAGGAAGCCGAACGCCTGATACGCACAGAGTCGGCAGGGGCGGTGGGTCGCTTCACTAGTCCGTCTTGCTAGGTATCGGTAGTCAGCGTTACTGTGTACCGGTACTCAACACCGCTGACTAGTGCGGGGAGGAGGTGTTCCATGGCTGCCAAGCTGCTGACGGAGATGCTCAAGGGCACGCTGGAGGGAATGATTCTCGCGTCCCTGTCCGGCCGGCCCGCCTACGGCTACGAGATCACGGCCCGGCTGCGGGACCAGGGTTTCTCCGACATCGCCGAAGGGACCGTCTACGCGCTGCTCCTCAGGATGGAGAAGCGCGGTCTCGTCGACGTGGAGAAGGTCCCCTCCGAGAAGGGGCCGCCACGCAAGGTGCACTCCCTCAACGCTCAGGGGCGGGAGTACCTCGAAGAGTTCTGGAGGACCTGGAGCTTCCTCGCGGAACGACTGGAACAGCTCCGCCAAGGGGGAGAGTAGCCGTGTCCGACGTCGAGAAGGGCGGCATCATCGCGAAGGTGATCGGGCCCAAGAAGCGCTGGAGGGCATACAGGGGGCGCGTCAAGGAGCTTCCCGAGAACCACCGCACGGCGGTCGAGGCGATCGAGCGGTACCTGATGCACTTCGTGCCGACCGACGCCGAGAGCAGTGCGTCGATGTTCGAAGACCTCGCCGACCTGTTCGAGCAGGCCGCGGCGGACGGAACTCCGATCCGCGGGATCGTCGGGGAGGACCCGGTGGAGTTCGCCGAGGCGTTCGCCCGGAACTACACCGAGGGCGGCTACGTCCCCGCCCGAGCGCGCAAGCGGCTGACCGACGAGATCGAGCACGCCGCCGGTTGACGGGCCCGGACCAGGGGGCCGGATGGTCTGAGCGGACCTCGGCCCGGCACATCGCGCCCTCACGGGCGGAGCACATGGTTCATCGTCTCACCGCACAGCGCGGCCGCGGGCCCATGCCCGGCCGCCTCCCGCGGCATGCCCGCGGCACCTTCGGGACCGACCACTGCGTGCAAGGAGATTCATGATGGGGAACGGCAACGACGGCTTCTCCGAAGCGGGACTGCGCCGACTGCGCGAAGTGCTCGAGCGGCACGTGGAGTCCGGGAGGATCCCCGGGCTCGTCGCCCTGGTCGGCCGGGGCGAGGAGACCCATGTCGAGGCGATCGGGACGATGCGTCACGACGGCGGCGCGCCGATGCGCCGGGACACCATCTTCCGGATGGCCTCGACGACCAAGCCGGTCGCGGTCGCCGCGACCATGGTCCTCCTGGACGAGTGCCGGCTGCGGCTCGACGACCCGGTGGACCCGTGGCTGCCGGAACTGGCCGATCGACGGGTGCTCAGGCGGTCCGACGGCCCGCTGGACGACACCGTGCCGGCGCGACGTCCGATCACCGTGCGGGACCTGCTCACCTCCACCTGCGGGCTCGGGCTGGACACCACGGCGATGGGCTCGCCGATGATGACCGCCTACTTCGAGCGGAAGGTCTACGGCGAGGACGGCTGGATGCTGCCCGCCGTGGAGCCGGACGAGTGGATGCGCCGCCTGGGCACGCTCCCGCTGATGCACCAGCCCGGCGAGCGATGGCTGTACAACGTCGGCGACGACGTGCTCGGGGTGCTGGTGGCCAGGGTCACCGGCCGGCCGTTCGAGGCGTTCCTGCGCGAGCGCGTCCTCGATCCGCTGGGCATGAAGGACACCGGCTTCCACGTGCCCGCCGAGAAGATCGACCGGCTGCCTCCCCTGTACGCCCCGGACCCGCGGACCGGGGAGTTCACCGTGTCCGACCCGGCCGAAGGGGGACACCACAGCAGGCCTCCGGCGTTCCAGTCCTGCGGGGGCGGACTCGACTCGACCGTCGACGACTACCACGCCTACTTCCGGATGCTGCTCGACCACGGGATGCACGGCACCGAGCGCATCCTGTCCCGGCCTGCCGTCGAGCTGATGACCACCAACCGCCTCACGCCCGAGCAGACGGCCGCCCTCCAGGCCTGGGCGCGCGGCGTCGTCCACCTGTCGCACGGTCAGGGGCAGACCGGCGGCTGGGGCTTCGGGATGACGGTGCGCACCTACCGGGGCGACTACGCGCCCGTCGGCCAGTTCGGCTGGGACGGCGGCGCCGGCACCACCGCCTATGCCGACCCGAGGAACCGGCTCGTCGGCATCCTGCTCACCCAGACCGGGATGTCGACCCCGGACTCTGCGCGGGCCATCCAGGACTTCTGGACCACCCTCTACCAGGTGATCGAGGACTGACCCGCCAACCTGGCCGGGGTCGGTCCGGCAGGCGACCTCGACCGGGCGCGCGCCGGAGCGTGAGCCCTGGCACCCGACACCCGGCACCCGGGCGCCGGATGCGCCGGGGCCGGTTCGACCGCGCCCCGGGCGGGGGCGTCGGGATGCGGGGGGACCCGGCGGGGCGCAGGGTCGAGACATGAGCGGTGTGATCGTGCTGGTCGAGCTGGAACCGTCGACGGAGGTGCTCGACTCGGGCGAGGTCGACGTGGGCGCCCGGGTGCGGTGGGTGCACGCGGCGCCCGCGGATCCGGACGCCCCGGAGGACCCGGGGCCGGTCACCTTCTGCGGGATCGACACCTTCGACCTGGAACGGGAGAGCTACCGCCCGGCCAGGCCCGGCGAGCCCTGGTACCCACCGTCCCAGCGGACCCGGCGCTGCCGGGAGTGCGAGGCGGCGCTCCGGTCCCGGTGAGGGGCGGTACGGGCGGCGGCGCCGGACCGTACGGGCAGTGACGGAGGGCCGTACGGGCACCCGGAGGTGGGCCGTACGGGCACGGTTCGGCCTGCCCGCGCCCGCCCTACCCACCCGTCCCCACCCCGTGCCGCCCTCAGCCCGCCGTCGGCTCCGCCTCGACGATCCGCCCGTCGCGGAGTTCGACCACCCGGTCGGCCAGTTCCATCAGCGTCGGGTCGTGGGTGGCCACCAGCGCGGTGACCCCCTCGCTGCGCACCACCGCGCGCAGCAGCTGCATGATCGCGCGGCCGGTCTCGGAGTCCAGCTGGCCGGTGGGTTCGTCGGCGATGATCAGGTCGGGTTCGTTGGCCAGCGCGCGGGCGATGGCGACCCGCTGCTGCTGCCCGCCGGACAGTTCGCCGGGCCGCTGGTTGGCGTGGTCGGCGAGTCCGACCAGGGCGAGCAGGGTCCGCGCGCGCTCCTCCCGCTGCTGGGCGGGGACCTTGCGCAGCCGCATCGGCACGCCGACGTTCTCCGCCGCCGTGAGCACCGGGATCAGGCCGAAGGACTGGAACACGAAGCCGATCCGCTCGCGGCGCATCGCCAGCCGGCCGTCCTCGTCCAGCCCGCCCAGGTCGGTGCCGTCCAGCAGCACGGCGCCGCCGCTCGGGGTGTCCAGCCCGCCGACCAGGTTGAGCAGCGTGGTCTTGCCGGAGCCGGAGCGGCCCTTCAGCGCGGTCAGCTCACCCCGGTTGACGGTGAACGACACTCCGCGCAGCGCGTGCACGGCCCGGTCGCCACTGCCGAAGCTGCGCCGCAGGTCCTCGACGGCCACCATCGGGGTCGTCGTGCTGGTGGCCCGCTCCGTGGCCTGTGGCTGCGTCATGTGGCGTCCCCCTGAGTGGTCGTCCGTCCGGCACTTCCGATGCGGAGAATTTGCTCACCGCACACATGATTCGCGCAAGTCCCTTCCGTTGCGGGGGCGGATCTGACAGCATCGTCCGCTATCCGGTGATCATCACACCGTTTGATCACCACTTGATCGTCACCGCTGGTCACCGCCCCGATCGCCGTCTCCGTGCGTCGGGCGAGCGGCGACGGCACCAGGACCCGGGGGAGGGATCGGCATGCTCGGCTTCGTCGTGCGCCGGCTGCGCGGGCGACTGCCGCTGGCCGCCGCCGTCCTGCTGACCGTGCTGATCACCACGGCGGTGCTCACCGCGCTCGTGGCGTTCAACCGCACGGTCGGGCAGGCCGGGACGCGTCAGGCGCTCCAGGAATCGGGCCACGCCCGGACCACCGTGCTGGTCACCGGCGAACACGCGCTCGGGGCCCGCGCCAAGGACGACGAGGCGGTCCGCGCCCTTGCCGGCCGGCTCTTCGAGGGCCTGCCGGTGCGGACCGAGAGCCTCTCCCGCAGCCGCTCGTACGGGCTGCCCGCCGACCCCGGTGCCGCCCGGGAGCCGGCCGGTCCCGGCTCCCCGGCCAGGACGGCGGACCTCACCCTGCTCGCCGCGCTCGACCGCGGCCGCGTCCGCCTGCTGTCCGGC
>NZ_JBSGFD010000211.1:0-13514 GCF_053603215.1 Kitasatospora sp. NPDC004240
CTGACGAACAAGCAGATACGGCGAGGCGTCCACAAGTCCGTCCACGCGCTCGAAGCCGACATCCGTGACTGGATCGCCACCTGGAACACCGACCCGAAGCCCTACGTCTGGACCAAGACCGCCGACGAGATCCTCGAACGCCTCGCCGGATATCTGAAGCGAATTCCAGACTCAGGACACTAGGCTGCCGGTGCCGGGAAGGCCGCGTGCCTTCCCGGCACCGGTTAACGCCGGGAAGGGCGACAGTCCGACCAGTCCGGACGCAGTTGGGGCCTTTCCGTCGCCGGTCCGAGTTCAACCTGGTCGATGACGGCTCCGCCGTCCGGGCTCGACGGTATCCCCAGGGTGACAATCCGGTCGGTCTGCCGACTGCCTGTCTGGCGTACCGTCATGACGGACCTGCCCTGCACGAGGCGCCAGCTTTCCGGGCCGAGGCGCTCGGCCGCGGCCGGCGGTTCGGGCGGGCCGACGATGCTGTCCAGCGCGGCCTGGACGGTTGCGGGGACCTCTTCCGGCGGTTCACCGACGTCTACGGCGCACCGCCCCCAGTCACGGCGGTGCTGGCTGCCGCTGCTGCGCCGTTCCCACAGGGACTCCGCGACGGGTGCTCCCGTCGCGGTCTCGGTCAGGGAGTACAGGCGCTCGACACGGCCGTCCTCGCCCTCGCCGAATGTGACGGTGACACGTAGCTCGGTACGGTCGGTTCCCGGGGTCAGCTGCCGGAACGACAACCGCTGGGACTGCCCGGGTCGCTCGTGACCGGCCGAGGAGTGACATGAGAGCGCTGCGGCCAGGACGCTGAGAAGAACTGCGGCGCCGCTCATCGAGCGGCGCCGCAGCACCGGAGAGGTCATCAGCAGGAGTACCGCGACTCGTCGTAGGCGGAGGTGTTCCACGTGCTGCTGCCGTTGATGATCTTTCCGGTGCTGCGGCGCGGTAGGTGTAGGTCCCCTTGCCCCCGCAGTACCAGGTCACGTAGGTGGTGTGGCTGGAGGTGTTGTTGGTGCCGGTCGTGTTGGTGGTGAGGCCCTCCCAGCCGTACCAGCGACTGCGCATGAGCCGGACCTCGTGCTCCATATGGTTCACGTTCCACGGGCACGACGAGAGGGCGCTGCCGTCCGCGTCCAGACCGGACTGGTAGGAGTAGACGGACAGCCCACACCCCGTCGGGTACGGTGCGAACGACGGCGACTCGGCAACACCAGCAGCCTCCGAGGTGTACGGGGCCTCCCGGTGCGGAAGGCCGGCCGTCGCCGCATCCGCCGGCGCGGGCGCCGGACTGGCGGCAACCGCGACGGGGGCCGCCATGATGAGCGCCGCACCGGCGGCGATTACGGAGAACGCTGCACGAACCTTGTACATGTCTTCCCCCCATGGAGAACATGTCAATTCCCGCCGCACGGCCGTGAGGCGGTCCGAGCGAAAACCTAGCATTCACAGAACACCCCAAAACCGGCAATTGACCGTGGTCAATCAATCAGGTCGAACATACGGCCGGTTTCATAGAGTCGCTTGCGAACTTCCATGCACCTGTGCACTCCCGGCGACTTGCAGTTCAAGACTCAACCGGAATCCTCTTCCTCACCTTTCCATGATCGCTTCGGATACGCCCCGCCACTCCGGACCGAGGAACTCACAGCCGCAGGCCAGAGGGCTCGCCAGACCCCCACTGAAGGCCGGTGGATTGCGCGTGAGAGTTGCAGCGAAGGGGCGACACTCCGAGGAGTCGGCATGCACAGGATCGACACCCTGAAATTCGGCCATTCCCCCTCTCGGACGGACCACCCGACAGAAGATCGAAATCCTTGCCGGTGGAACTCCGGACTCCTGATCAACCAACTCCCACGAACTCTGCAGAAGAGTATCCAATTCCTCCAAAACTTTGCATCCGGAATCGCAGGCTCACCGTGGACCGGCCCGACCTACCTGATCGGACAGCGCAACGCACTCGGCCCCAGCCGACATGGCCACCCTGCAGCCCTCCCCCGGACGGAGCGGACCAGAAGGTCCGCGATGAGGACTTGACCCTGGCCACCTGGCCTTCGACCTGACCGGAGCTCCAGGGGCCCGACAGGCCGGCGACGGCCGCCGGCAGGGGCGTTGATCGCGTCCCGGGTCACGTTCAGGAGGACCTCACCGCGATGCGGAGGTGTCCCCCAACACGTCCGGTCCTTCCGGCGCCGCGATGATGCGCCGGATGACCGTAGGGGTGCGGACGTCGGAGCGGGCGGCCCGCTCGCGGCACCAGGACCGGCCGGCCTGCGAGGTGGAACTCCAGGAGGACTCGAGGTCGCGTCGCACCAACCAGGGCCGCAGGAGGACGGGGACACTCTGCGGGTAGGGAATGCGGTGGCAGGTGTCGGCGACGGCCTCGACGGCCACCCAGTTCGGGCCGTCGGCTGTCCGGCCGGCTCCGCCGGGCGCGACGATGGCCAGGACGTCCTCGAACCCGGCCGTCAGCATGACATCGCACCAACCCGATATCCCCGCCCGGTGCCGCGCGGGGGTATCGGGGCGCGGTGCCAGGGCGGGCGTGGCCGGGCCGCCTGCGGCGATGGCGGCGTCCAGTTCGGCGGCCGCCGTGGCCCCGGCGAACTCCCGTACCGTCGCCGCCAGCCAGGTCCGCCCGATCGGGTCGGCCGCCCACCAGCCGGCGGCCAGCGCTGTCCGTCCGCCCGCTCCACCCGCACGTGCCGTTCTGACGGCCAGGCAGACACCTGCGACCCCGGCGACGAAGCGGTCCGCCTCGGCGAATCCGGGCACCGGCCCGAACCGCGCCGCCTCCGCATCCAGGACGCCGTACCGCGCTGTCGCGCGGATGGCGAGGTGCCCTCTGACGGTGCACTGCCACAGGGCTCGCCGAACGTCGGCACCGGCCATCGCAGTCCCCTCCGCTTCCTCGTCGTCATCGGTTCGGCCGGTCCCGGGGCGGACCGCCGTGAACAGGTCCCACTCAGCGCAGCCTGTACAGATAGATCGGGGTGTCCCAAGGTATCTCTCCCCACTATGACCACCTACCCGGGCGCCGACCGCGTCGACGTCACCCCGCCCGCCTGGGCCCACCCGACCTCGACCGTCACCGACGCACGAGGCCGCACCGTCGCGCTGTGGCAGTACCGCACCCCCACCGCGACCGGCAACACCGCGGACGCCGACGTCACCACCTACGCCTACACCCCGGGCGGCCAGACCTCCCGGCGCACCAACTCCAGCGGGAACGCATGGAGCTACGGCTACGACCTGCGCGGCCGACAGGTGTCCGCGGCCGACGGCCTCTCGCGCTGCGGGCGGGCTGCGGCGGGCTTCGTCCTGGCCGGACTCCAGGAACTGACGCTTCCAGTTCCCGACCGACTGCTCGGACACCTTCGCCTGCCGCGCAGCCTCGGCGACGGGAGGGACGGCGGGCAGGATCGACAGCACGATCCGGACCTTCTCCTCCGATGGCAACGCCGACGGCCTCACCATGATCGATCAGACTCCTTCACGCTGCAGGGCCACAAGAAACGAGCCCTGCCACAAAATCTGACGCGCGACAGGGGAGGCAACGCCGAAAACTCAAGGAATCCATGACTCCTTGGACGCCGAGGATGCAAACAGAACGGAATCAGGGTTCAGGATCTCCGCCACCAGGAATTCTGCCACCCCTACGCCCGCTTCATGCCAGCCTCCTTCGAGAATTTCGGAGCGGACCAAGAAGACGACCGGCCACTCATCCGGATCGCTGGCACCAGTCAACCAGAAGCAGCGGTCACCGTTGCTGTTTTTACCCCACTCCAGGAGCCCGCCAGGATCCGGAAACATTCGATACGGAAAGATTCCCGGATCGCGCCTTCTCATATCGCTCAGCATCGGCCCGATTTCTCGCGTCGTCTGGGATATAACCCTCGCAAAACCACCAGGGGACCAGCTTGAACGCCTTCCACCCAGTGGCGAGTGAATGTACAGCTCGCCTCCGATGGATCCACTGCCGAATACGTCGATGAACTCACGATAGTCTGCGGGAAACTCGACCCCATCGCTCGACATGGACTGCCCCCACGGAATTTCATAGCCCGCATCGATGCATTGGACACCCAAGAGGTCGGCAATTCTTCGAACTGAACTTCCGACTCGACCCACTACCCCTCCTCGAAAATCCGACCTGATCATTAAAAACTCTACAGTTGACACCACGACCTGGCCGGCCGCCTGGCCACCGTCACCGACGCCATGGGCACCACCACCTCCTACACCTACGCGGGCAGTTGCTGCGGGACGCGGGGGCAGGATCAGCTCGGTGCGGTCCTCGCCGCCCATCGTGTGCAGCAGTTCCCGCAGTTCCTCGGGCAGGACCGGGTAGCCGCCCGCCCCCTTGCCCGTGGTGGGGATCGTGCGCGTCCACAGGTCCCGGCCCGTCTGCGACGGCGAGCCCATCAGCACCGCGCGTCCCCGTGCCGGCGCAGCGCCGGCCACAGCAGCGTGAACGCCTGGCGGCAGGTGACGGCGTCGGCGCCGTCCGGGTCGAACCACTCCCTCATCGAGCGGATCTCGGTGGTGCCGCTGTCGGGGGCGGCGGGGGGTGTAGCGGCCGACCGGCTGGCGCTGGTGCACGAAGTGCCCGGCCAGCCTGTCCCGGCCCGAGCCGACCGCGGTCGTTCCACCGCTCGGACGGCGTGTTCAGCCACGCGGCCACCGCGTCCTTCAGCGTGGAGTATCGCTCGGCACTGTCGTGCCACGGCACACCGACGGTGATGTAGACCCGCTCCGTGCCGGGCGCGGCCGTAAGGACGGCGTCCAGGATCTCCCCCCGGGGTCCGGTCACCGAGGTCGAGCCGCACCACGCGATCACGCACCACCAGGTCGCCGGTCGAGCGGGCCTGCTGCGTGAAGTTCGCAGGCTTGGAGACCAGGCCCGTCGTCACGGCCTCGAACCGGGCCGCGGCCGGTCTCTCGGGAAGGGTCGGCAGCTCACGCGGACCGGCCTCGGCCACCGGACGCACCGGGGCAGCGACCGAAGCGACTGAAGCGACCGAGAGAGCCGCCTCGACCGTCGCAGCAACGGCGGGCTCGGCCGGAGCGGGCTGCTCGAGTACGGGGCCGGGCAGCCGGGCTTTGTGCGAGGCCCGGCCGCCCGAGGGCTTCACCGTGCGGCGCCCGGGCCGTGGGGGTGTACGTGCCGGGCAATGTGGAGCAGGCACAGCCGCACGCCCTTGTCAGGACGCTCGGTCGGTCCAACGAGCGGTGGCCGCTTGGGCAACGGGAAGTCGGCCAACTATGCGGGGCCGGCACGCAGGTCGGCGTGGGCAATCTTGTCATAGGGCTCGGGGTGGCGCACCAGTGGCCGCAGGTGAGGTGGTGGACCAGGACAGGCCGCGGCCGGACCCTGTGGCGAGGCCAACGTCGATCAGGCAGGGCAGGGTGCGCGAGCCGTCGCAGACGCTGATCCGCACGCACCCGGTCGGTGACGCGCACACGGTGGATCAAGCGTCTCCTGATGCGTATCGGGAAGTGGCAAGTCAGTCGATGTAGGTCGGACTTCCGGTCAACCAGCCGAGCGCTGCCAGGTCGTTGGCCAGCCAGCTATAGGCCCAGTTGGTCGCCTGCCGGGCGAGGTGTGTCGAGAGGACCTGTGGGCCACTGCGGAACGGGCGGTGATCCGGTTCACTATCGTCCTCAGCCGGCCACGGGAGGTGGAAGTGGTGCGGCTCCTCGACTACGCCGATCTGCACATCAAGATCTCCGGGAACACCCGATGAGGAAGGGTGCAGACAGTACTCGACGGTCGCGCACCACGCCTCGGCATCCTCAGGATGAGGCATGAGGACGCTTCCCGCTACGCGGACCGGCATCGCCCTGTAGAGCTCGAAGGAATCCACGTAGCCGGGGAAGTTGACCTCGACGAGTTCGCGGTATCCGATCAACGCGTCGTGGAGAGCAGCAGCGGTGATGCTGCGGGTCAGCTCCGGCGAGTAGGCCCGCCAGACAAAGCCGCGGGTGTCGGTCTGGTCCGGCAGCGGGCGCGGGTTTGGCATCGTGTCCGCCTGCACGTGCTCAAGGTGGTCGTGGAGCCAGTAGACATCTCCCGACTCGAACCCCCACCTCCCCCCGGGGCCGTCCCAGCGGGAGTGAACTGCGCGCGCCGCGTGCTGCGCCAGACCGTCGACCACCGGGCGCAGCGTGTCGAGCGGGATCTTGGCAGGGGAGCTCCGGTGTCCGGCCATCGCCATGACCATTCGGCCGAGGTGCCACGCGCGTTCGGCGGCGAGCGGTGAACTGTGAGGCACCGGGAGGATCCGCTTCTCGATCAACTCGGTCAGCGGCTTACGCAGCCGTTCCCGTGCCCAGTACCAGCGGGCAAGCCGGCCCCGCGGGAGGGGAAAGCCACTGCGCACACGGAACCTGGGGCGCTCGTGGGACCACAGATTCGGATCATCCAGGACCACGATCTCTTCCTGGAAGACGCCCTCGTACGGCTGACCGAGGCTCACGCGGTCACCCGCGACGCCAATGGCCCACGGCGCCACCCGCCCGCCGTAGTGCAGTTCGAGGTGCGGACCGAGATCACCCAGACCTGCGAGCCAGCCTTCTACCGCTCCACGCAGTTGGCCGGCCACACTTCTGGATCGCTCCGGCCCGTCTGCCACCGGCCCGGTGCGCCACGGGGATCCCTCGATCTCCTCCTCGGCGAGCTGTTCGAGTACCCACGATGCTGCCGCGGGATTGGCCCGGGCAAGTGTGACCATGTGCGCGTCCGCCTCCTGTGCGGTGGAGGTCTCCACCGCGAAGGCGATGGCGTACCGCCAGCGGGGGAAGCGCCCCGGCCCTGCCACAGCGTCGAACCCCACGTCTCCGCTCTTCAGCGCCTGGGCGGCGAAGTGCTGTTCGAACAGGGCGAGCGCGAAGCGCAGCAGACCGTTCTCACGGACCACCAGGCCCGTCTTCTCCATGTCCCACAGCAGGTGCCGCTGCCTAAAGGAGACCGCCCGTACCGGGCCTCGGGAGTCGAGGAGTTGCACCGCGAGATCGACCATGCTGGCCCACACTTCGGCGGACGCGTCCGGATGTTCGCGTTCGATAATGCTGTCGGCAAGGCCCGCGAGCAGTTCGCTGGTCGAGACCTTCGCGTCGCCACCGGCCCGGAGGCGACCCCCGAGGGCGTGGACCTGGAGGGGGCTGGTGAGCAACTGGCGCATCTCACCTTCGCCCGCCCCGATGAACTGGCTGTCGACGACAACTCGGAGCAGGTCCAGGCCCTGTTGAACAGACCACGGCTCGATGCCGAGACGTTCCGAATCCTGCACCGTCCCCGCCCCGGGGCGCGTGGTCGCCAGCACACTGAGCCGGGGCCAGGTCAGCACCAGCCTCCGTGCATCGTCCAGGAAATGGTCAGCCTGCTGCGGGGTCAGGGCGTCGAGCTCGTCCAGCACGATCCGACAGGCTCCGTCAGGATCGCCGCCCAGCCCCTCCCGCACTTTCGTAAACAGCGACGGCCCGATCTCCCGAGCCTGCAACCACAGCGGGATCGCCGCCTCGTCGTTCGTCCAGGCCCTGGTCAGACCCTGGCTCCACCAGCGTTCCGCTTCCTCGCTCTTGCCAGCGCCCATCGGCGCCAAAAGCACTCGCAGCGAACCTTCAGGGACGTCCACCACGGGATCGGTCCGGCCTGCCATCCACGCCAGGACCGCGCCCTTGCGCTCGGCAGGGGTGCTCCGCAACCGCATGGTGCTGCGTGACAACGACTCCCGGCCCGCGACCTCCAATGCCTCGGTGCGAGAACGCGATCGCAGGGAAGGCGGCACATCGCCCACCCGGACCGGGGCGGGCACCGCCTGGTGATGGTGATGAACGTTGATGTCGCGGCCGGCCTGGTGGATCTGGGCGTGGCCGGAGGCAGTGGCGTGCTGCTCGACCCGGCCGCATCCGCAAGCGGCGGAGCGGGAGTCGTCGTGCCCCGTGCCGAAGGCCCCCTGGCCTGGCACCCCTACCCGGACAGAGGACGACGTCGCCGCACCGGTCGGTCCGTCCGCGGGCACCAGCGCGTCGCCGTGGCCGGCTGGCGAAGTGGCCACCGGGCCGCTGCCCACCCCCAGGGCCGGCGGGCCGTCCCCTTCGGCCGGGCGGGCACCGTCACCCTCCGCCGGTTCGCCGGTCCCGGAGGCATCGACACGTTCGTGCCGCTCTCCGGGCTTGCCGCGCCAGGGCCAGAGCGGTGGGGTCATGGCCAGTTCCCGTTCAGGCCGCTGCCGTCGATGCCGCCACCGACGCCGACGAACCCGGGGCCAATGACGTGGACACCGCGCGTGCCAACCCAAGGGACGCTGCCGCCCGCCGCTGAGGGAGGGACATCGGGCGCTGCCGCCAACACAATCAACCCAGCACCCACCACACCCCCAAGACAACACCCGGCGAACACCTGCCCGCCCACCTCTGACCGCAGCGTACTGCCGGCACACGCCCCACCACGGCCAAACCCCGCTAACCACCGGGGAACAGTCCGCGAGCAGCTGGGCACCGGGAACGATCACCGACAACGACCGACACCCAAACTGATCAGCCCAGCCCACACCACCCCACACTGATCAGAAAACACCCATGGACATCAGTGGACGTCCATGCTGCGGGGCAGGCCCCGCAGCAGCGGGTCGCGCGGCACCGACACCGTCCGGTCGTCCCGGTTCGTGGGCCGGCCCGCGGGCTTCTGCCCGGCGGGCCCCGGGGTGGGGGTGGTCTGCGGGGCCAAGCGCCAGCCGACCAGATCCCTCAGCCGCCCGCCCTCCGCAGCCGGGTCAGCCTGGTCACGTGGCCCGGCGCCACCGGCCGGTGCCGGGGTTTCTCCCCGGGGCGCGGCAGGCTCGAATTCGGGGATGCTGGTGGCGGGCGCCTTTTCTCCCCCGGGGGATTGGTTGGCGGGTCTGCCCTCCGGATCCGGGCGGCGCCGCGGGGCGGGGAACGGGCGCGGCGGCCGTCGCCGTCCCAGCCGCCCCCAGGGCGCCCCGAGGAACGGTCGAGTTTCGCCCCGGGGAGTTTCGGCGGGATCCGGGGCAGGTTGTCCTACCGCCGGGCCTGCGTCGGGTGCTCGGCGAGCAGCCGCTCGGCTGGCTGCCGGTGGCGCCGCATCACCGAGTAGGCGACGTGGAGAACGTCGCTGACCCGTCTCAGTCGATCCGGTCCCGGTCGCAAATGATCTGGTCCGATTCGCTCGGTGTCTCAGATGATCTGGTCCGTATGGAGTGTGCCGCCGGAAGTGACCCCCGCCCGGGCGGCCGGGCTGTCGTCAGCGAGCGAACCTCTCGATGGCCGCCGGCGTGACGGGGGTATAGGTTGCGTGTCCGGCTCGGGCCACATCCTCGCCGTCACCCGCGCCCAGGCCTCCTGGAAGTCCAGAAACCGGTCCTCGGCCGCCTTCGCGGTCGGGGCGGTGTAAACGGTGGTTCTTCCTTCCGAGGTCGACGACCTGGCCCGACTGTCGGATCCGTCGGTGGCCGAACGAATTCGCGCGTTGGACGGCGCCGACGAGCTCCTACGCGCCCTCCGCTCTCGGCTCGCGCGGCCGCCGCCACTTGAGCACGCCGGCCTGCGGACGACCACCGTGTTGCCCGGGCTGCCGATGGGACCCGGACCACATCCGGGTCACCGCGTGTCTCCAGGTCGACCGGGTCGGCACCGGTGACGAGGCCGAGTTCCTCCGGACGGCGTCGTATCGGCGACGGTGCCGGAGGCGGCGGCGAACTCACGGGCCCGTGCCGGGTCGTGCGCCGACAGCGCGGGCGAAGGACCCCGGGGAGGGACGCGTGGACGACGATGAGGAAGACGTCGCTGTGCCGGACCGCCTCGGGCCCTGGAATACGCGCGTGCCGGGCGACCTCGTCAGCCGCCTGGAAAGTACAGCTCCTCCATACGGCGGACCGAGCTCGCGGTGTGCCGGACCTTGAGCACGGAAGTCTCCAGGTGCGTCCACGGCCACGGGTCGGCTTCCCCGAGGGCCAGGCCGACCAGGGCCGACCACTTCACTTCCGCGGGCTCGGCGTCCGGGCCGACGCCGACGGCCTCCAGCCTGTCACGGGTGATGCCGAGGGCTGCGGCAACCGCGTGGGGGTCACCGGTCAACTCGCAGGGGCCGATCCCCGGCCACCCCGTGGCCTGGAACATGGTGCCGTCGGGAAGCCACACGACGTCCTCGGTGTGGGACTCGCCGAAGTCCACCTCCACCCGGCCGGCGATCAGCGCGTCGGGGTACTGCTCGCGCAGGCGGTACACCTCGTACAGCAGCGGGGCGTTGTTGCCGTTGTCAGCGAGCGCGGGATCGCCGATCCCCAGTACGGGGCCCCACGCGCCGACCTGCACCAGGTCGAGGTCGTCCCGGGTGGCGGGGCGCGGGGTCCGGTCCGCCGGGCGGGTCCCGACCTCTCCCAGCACCTCGTAGACGCTGCTCATTTCCTCGGCGAACTCGCGCGCCACGGCAGGGTCGTGGGCCGGAAGGGTGTGGGCGGCCACCGTGAACGGCGGTTGGACGATGGTGATGTCGCAGCGGCCCGTGCCGCCGTGGACCACACGATCCGCCGGCGAGGTCCAGAAGCTGGTGTCGGTCATGAACGACACCGTAATCGGATCACGGACGACGGCGTCCGCTTCCACGAAGGCTCGGCCGAGAGCACCACTCCGCGGACCGGTTCGAGCACCCACCCCGAGCGCTCCGGACGCCCCCCGGGTCCCTACCCGCGCACGTGGGGGTGAGAGGATCGGCCCGGCTCCCGGGCTTCCTCATTGCCTGCCCGGGAGCCACTGGTGGCGCTGGCCCGGCCGATCGAACGGCTCCCGGACAGCGCCGGAGTCGACCTGCTGCGGCGGCACAGCCCCCCAGGCTCCGAGATGCGCTACTGGTCCCGCCGCATCACGTGACGTCGTCGGGATCGCGGGCATGTGAGCAGGTACGAGACTCAGCCGGATGTCCGACGGGCCAGAGGTCGCATGGCTGACGGGCCATCTGGACGGCCTGGTAGCCACGTCGCTGAGACCGTTCGTCGGCGGAAATCCGAGGGCGTGCCGGCTCGGGCTGTGGCCATAATGGCCCGCCCGACGCGGTCCCCGTCACGAGGGATGGCGTGCGTGAACAGGAGATCAGGAGACACCCCCGTTGGCACTTCCCACCGCACGCATCACACCAGTGATGCTGGCACTGCTCGCCTTCACCGTCAGCTGCTCCGCCGCAGCCTCACCGCCCCCGCCGGCAGGTGAGGACCGGAGCGCTCCCGCGCCCGTGGCCCAGACCCCCTCGACGGCCCCAGCGGGAACCGCACCGTGGCACGCTCTCGCGCCCTTGTCCCGGGAACAACTGACCGCCGCTCTGATACCCGTCGCCGACCTACCGCCAGGTACCACCACCGAGCCCGAGAACGACCCCTCCACCACAATGACGAACGCGATGACCACCGCGGCACAGCACTACCCGGCCTGCGCACCAATCCTCACCGCCATGTCCGAGCGACCCGAGAACTCCGTTCGCCGCTGGTACATCACAGGCAACAACGTCCTCGGCAACCGGACCCTGGTCGACCTCGCGAGCTTCTCCGACGGCCGCTCCCGGGAGCGGTTCGACGCGCTGCAAAAGGCCGTGCACGGAGGCGGCTGCACCGGCTTCCGGCTGAGCGACACAGGGCCGCACCTACGGATCGAGCCGATACCCGCCCCGGCACCCGAGGCCCCGACAGTCGGCTTCCGCATCGTCTCGCCCACCGGCGCGATCACCTCCCAGGGAGGATCCACCTGGGTCTACCTCTACACCGCGATCGGCGACAACCGCATCCTGTTCACCACCCACGACGACACCGCCCACGCGCCAACCCTGCGCACCGACCTGGTGAACGCCCAGACCCGCCGACTCACCACCACACCGGCCGGCTGACCCCAAGACCGGCGCTCACCCCCGACAGGACAGACCGCGCAGGTCCCGGGGCGGTGCCTGCTGGACGTTGACCCGCGTATGCGAGCCGCACTCCCCCGCCTCGACGGTGCCACCCATCCCACCCCCTCCAGCGCGCCGCCGCCACCCTCGCCGCCGTTCTGACCCTGACCGCCCTCGTCACGGGGCCGGGCGGCCGGGCCGTGTACGGGCCCGGCCGCCCGAGGGCTTCACCGTGCTGCGCCCGATCCGGTGGGGGTGTCCGGGCCGGGCGGTTGTGGAGCAGGCGCAACCGCGCGCCCTGGTCGGGGCGCTCGGCGGGTCCAACGAGCAGCCGGCCGGTGGGCAACGGGGTCCGGGCCGGGTGGTACCGGTGCGGCGGTCAGGGCCGGCGGTGGCGGCCGGAGCCGGTCGCCACCGCGGTCGTCGGTGGTTCGTCGGTGAGGGCGATCGCCACCCAGGTGTGCCCGTCCCACTCCTGGAGCAGCTGCGGGGCGGTGGGGTCGATGTGCGCGGCGGCCGTGGTGACGACCCGGCGGGTTCCGACCGGGGGCAGGCGCTGGTTGCGGCGCTGGGCCCATGCGCTCAGCGGTTCGTCGTCCACGGCCCGGTCCCCTCTGGCTTGGTGGTCGGTGGGGTCAGCGTGGCAGGGGCCGGGTGGGGTCGTCCAGCCACAGGTGCTGTCCGTCCGGGGTGACGGTGAGGCCGAAGCGGGCAAGGCCGGGCCGGTCCGCCGCGGTCCACCAGGAGTAGGCGGTCTCGAGCTCCTCCCATAGCCGCCGGGCTCCGTACTGGCGCACCTGGTGCTCGCGCTCGCCGTCGCGGAACGTCGTCGCCGACCAGGCCGGTTCGGTCAGCGAGTACAGCCACAGGGTGCGGGCGCCGTCGTCGTGCGGCTGGACCGCGTGCGTGACGCCGTTCAGGAGCACAGCCCCATCAGGAAGGTGAAGGCAGCGTGCCGGCCGTGCTCGGGTGGCGTGGTCGTCGTGCTGCTCTCGGCGAGAGTGCCGCCGCCTCCGGGCGGCGCGGGCCAGGTGAGGCGCTGGGAGCGCAGCTTCATGAACTCCACCGGCGCCAGAAAGCGGCCCGACGCGGTGCCGTCGTTGTGGACGGTCAGGCGCAGCAGGGCGTCGAGGTTGCTGTAGTGGGTGCCCCAGGGGGTGAGGATGAGGGCGCCGGGGCGGGCCTGGCGGATCCATGCGTGGGGGATCTCGCGCAGTGCGCAGGTGGCCACGATCCGGTCGTAGGGGGCGTCGGGCGGCCAGCCGTCGGCGCCGTCGCCGCAGACCACGGTGGGCCGGTAGCCGGCGGCGTTGAGGGCGGTGCGGGCGCGGGCGGTGACGTCGGGGTCGATCTCGACGGTGACCACGTTGGCGTCGCCGAGCCGGTGGGACAGCAGGGCGCTGTTCCAGCCGGTGCCGGTGCCGACCTCGAGGACGCGCTGCCCGGATTGGGCGTCCAGGTGCTCCAGCATCGCGGCGACCACCGAGGGTTGGGAGGCCGAGCTGGTCGGCACGCTGCCGGGCTGCTCGCCGTGGTGTCGGCCGTCGTCCCACTGCGTGACGATCGGGATGTCGGCCTCGGCGGCCGCCGCCCAGCCATCCGGGTCCGCGGCCCGGCTGACGGGTCGGCTGGT
>NZ_JBSGFD010000212.1:0-13502 GCF_053603215.1 Kitasatospora sp. NPDC004240
CCGGCATTAATGGCACCGCCACCGCCACCGCCACCGACACCGGCACCGGTCCCGGATCCGCCGGAGGGTCAGCGGCCGCCGAAGACGAGTCGCAGCCGCGCCGGCGCACCCGCACCCGCCGTCCCTCCGCCGCCTCCGGCGGCGAGGCCACCCCGGCGAGCTGAGCACCCCGAGGGGGCGGTGGGTCCACCCGGACCCACCGCCCCCTCGGCGTTCCCGTGCGCGGGGGGTCGGCGGGTCCGGCCTCCCGCGCGGCCCTGACGGCCCCGACGGCCCCGCAGCGGTCCGTACGACGGGCGTGGGGCGTCGGGCGCCGGGCACGCCGTAGGCTCGGGTTACCGGCGGGTCACCCCGGATGTGCGCCGCCCGTTCCCGGAGGAGTCCGCCCATGAGTACGCCGCCGTTCCTGACGCTTCCCGCCTGTGCGCGCGCCCTGCGGGTGGCCACCGGGCGCGGGGAGTTCGCCGCGCTGCGGGCGGAGCCCGCCGGGGCGGCGCGCGGCTCGGCGCTGCTGGTGCCCGGGTTCACGGGCAGCAAGGAGGACTTCATCGCCCTGCTGGAGCCGCTCGCCGCGGCCGGCTACCGGGTGACCGCCGTCGACCAGCGCGGCCAGTACGAGACCGGCGGCCCCGACGCCGAGCCGGCCGCGTACGACGTGGCGGAGCTGGGCGCGGACGTCCGGGCGCTGACGGAGGCACTGCTGCGGGAGACCCCGGCGGGCGAGGCCGGCACCCCGCTGCACCTGCTCGGGCACTCGCTGGGCGGCCAGGTGGTCCGGGAGGCCGTCCTGGGCACCCGGGGCCCGCTGCCGTGGCGTTCACTGACCCTGATGGCCACCGGGCCGGGCGCGATCGAGCCGGGCGAGGCGGCCCGCACCAAGCTGCTGATCGACGCCCTGGCCTCGATGGACCTGGAGTCGATCTGGCAGGTGATGCAGCAGATGGAGGAGGGCGGCGGCGACCGCGCGCGGCGGCCGGCCGCCGAGGTCGCGGCGTTCCTGCACCGCCGCTGGCTGGCGAACGTCCCGCTGGCGCTGGCCACCACGGGCGCGCACCTGGTCGCCGCCCCCGACCGGGTCGACGAGCTGGCCGAGCTGACCCGCCCCGGGACGCTGCCGGCACTGGTCGTCTCCGGCGAACGGGACTACGCCTGGCCGGTCCCCGAGCAGTCGGTGATGGCCGAGCGGCTGGGCGCCCACCGGGTGGTCGTCCCCGGCGCCGGCCACTCCCCCAACGCCGAGCGGCCCGCCGACACCGCGGCCGCCCTGACGGCGTTCTGGGCGCGGTCCGTGTAGGCCGCGCGGGCGTCTGCCCGAGGGGGACGCGGGTGGCCCGGCGGCGCCGGGCCACCGGGCAAAGCACGGGACAAAATTCGTTAGTTGCGGTAATATTTGATTCTGTCCGGGAATCATCGTCGGCATCCAACGCCGAAACCAGGACTTCACCGCCGGGCAACGGCCCGGAAGCGACACCGCTCCAGAGTGGCCCCCGAGGCCCCGGCAGTCCTGGCCGGCAGGGGGGAATCCGCTTGCCGCAGCAGATCGCACGACCGTCCGCCGTACGACCGTCGGCCGCCCCGCTCCCCGCGGCGGCACCGGCCACCCGCGGAACGCCGCCCGCCCGAAGGACGGCACTGACCCGCATCGCACCACTCGCGCACGCCGCACCGCACCGACCGCGACCGCCCCGCCCGACGGGGCCGGGAAAGGAGAGGCCCATGCGTTTCGAGATCCTCCGACTGGACGACGCCTCCGGCTCCGCCACCGACCGCCTGATCGCCGACGCCGACACCGTCCGCGAGCTCGTCCAGGACGCCGCCCGCACCGGCGAGCGTCTGCTCATCCGTCCGTGCCCGACCGTCTGACCCCGCGCGGCGTTCCCGACCGGGAGCCCTCGCCCGCCGCGGACGAAGCCGGGGGAGCGTGCGACCCCGACGTTCCGATACCCGACTGACGCCCCGTCATCAGCTTCACCGGTGACGGGGCGTCAGTGTGTCCGCTCCGCAACGGCGGTGTTGCGCCGCTGCCCGTACCGGCCGACGTTTGCCACCGCCCGTCGCTGGACATCCCCTACCGGGGGTCGCCCGCACCGCGCCCGCCCGCACCGGACCTCCGTACGGGTGATCGTCCTTGACGCGGCGGTCCGGAGGGAGGAGCGTTGTCGGCTATGAGGGGCGAGCCAAGCTGCCCGAGGTGCGCCGGTCGGGTCCGCGCCCCCGGTCTGTTCTCAGACACCTGGCAGTGTGACCGGCACGGAGCCGTGCACCCGATGCAGCCCGTGCTGCCCCCCAGCATCGAGGCGCTGGGCGTCGCGGTGGCCCGTTCGCAGGTCCCCGTCTGGCTGCCGTGGCCGCTACCGGTCGGCTGGCTCTACACCGGGATCGCGCACGTCGGTGACGACGTCTCCGGCGCCCGCGCCACCGCCGTGGCCTGCGCGGGGCCCGCGCCGCTCGGCGGGTTCGGCGAGCTGGTGCTGGTCGCGGAGGAGCTGGGGGTCGGCCTCGGCGCCCGGTACGCGGGCCTGTCCGGCCCGGATCCGGGCGAGTCGGTGGCGCTGTACAAGCCCGCCGACGCCAAGCTGATGGCGGCCGGCCGGCCCACCCCGATGTTCCACGTCCCGGACGCCCCGGCGGACCGCGCGGTCTTCGTCGGCGAGGCGCGCGGGCTGTGGCTGTGGGCGGTGGCCTGGCCGGAGCAGTCGGCGCTGGTGATGTACGACGAGCTGGTGCTCACCGATCTGCGCGAGGCCGGCGCCGAGCTGGACCTGCTGCCGTGCGGGGCGCTCTCCCCCCGGTTGCTGGGCTGACCCGTCGGGCTGACCCGCCCGGCGCCCCGGCACTATCCTGGGCCGCGTCCAGCTGACGCCCATCCCGGGAGGCCGCCCCCGTGCGCATCGACCTGCACGCCCACAGCAACGCCTCCGACGGCACCGACAGCCCGGCCGCGCTGGTCGCGGCGGCGGTGGAGGCGGGATTGGACGTGGTGGCGCTCACCGACCACGACACGGTGGCCGGCCACACCGAGGCCGCCGAGGCGGTGCACGCGCTGCCCTCCGGGAGCAGGCTGACGCTGGTTCCGGGCGCCGAACTCTCCTGCGTGGTGGGGGACGTCAGCCTGCACATGCTGGCCTACCTGTTCGACCCGGAGGAGCCGGCGTTCGCACGGGAGCGGGACGAGGTGCGGGGCGACCGGTTCCGGCGCGGGCGCAAGATCGTCGAGCGCTGCCGCGAGCTGGGCGCGGACATCAGCTGGGAGCAGGTCCAGCGGATCGCCGGGGCGGGTTCGGTGGGCCGTCCGCACATCGCGAGCGCCCTGGTCGAGGCCGGCGTGGTGGCCACCGTCTCGGACGCCTTCACCGCCGACTGGCTGGCCAACGGCGGGCGGGCGGACGTCCGCAAGCACGAGACCGATCCCGTCGAGGCGGTCCGGCTGGTCCGGGCGGCCGGCGGGGTGCCGGTGTTCGCGCACCCGGGCGCGGTCAAGCGCGGACGGACCGTCTCCGACCAGGTGATCGCCGACCTCGCCGAGGCCGGACTGGCCGCGCTGGAGGTCGACCACATGGACCACGACGAGGACACCCGGGTACGGCTGCGCGGGCTCGCCGGTGAGCTGGGCCTGCTGGTGACCGGCTCCAGCGACTACCACGGCACCCGCAAGACCGTCCGGCTCGGCGAGCACACCACCGACCCCGAGGTGTACGAGGCCCTGGTGGCCCAGGCCCGGGGCGCGAAGCCGATCGGCGGCTGAGCGCGGCCGGGGCGCCCGCTCCGGCGCCCGGGGCGAAGGGCGCCGGCGGGCCGCGCCGTTCGAGCCCCTGACGCCCCGACGCCGTGACGCACCGGACCGCGCCGTGACGCACCGGGCCGGGCCGTGACGCACCGGGCCGGGCCGGCCCGGTGAGCGTCCGCGCTCAGTCCAGCGGCACCCCGCGCCGCCGGGGGTCGCGCAGGTCGGTGCCGCGCTCCAGCCAGCGCTCCTGCAGTGCCGCCGCGCCGTGCACCCGCTTCCAGCCGGCCTCGTTGGGCGTCATCGGCAGCAGCGGCAGGAACCGCACCGGGTCGGCCGGCTCGTCCAGCTCCAGGTCCGCGACCAGCCCGCCCGGCTCGGCCGCCAGCACCGAGGTGAAGGGCGCCCCCTCCCAGAGCGGGGCCCCGAGGTCCAGCGAGCCGCCGGGGGCCACCACCAAGCCCTCCACCTGCGGCGTCGCGGCGAAGGTGGCGAGGGTGCGCAGCACGCTGTCCTGGCCCCCACGGACCGTCAGGACCAGTTCGACGCGCGGACCGCGGACCTGGTCGGCCACCGGCGAGGTCGGGTCGGCCATCGGCGCGCCGGACATGCCGAGGGTGGCGTAGCGCACCAGGCCGTCCGCGTCCGGGCCGAAGCGCAGCACCTCGACGCGGTCCGCGCCGAGGAAGGTGACCGCGGCGCGCCCGCTGGGCTCGCCGAAGGTGGTGAGCAGCCGGGCCTCGACGGCGGCCAGCACCGCCTCCCGGCTCAGGGCCGCGGAGGGGCCGTCGGACGGGTCGCCGAAGAGGGGGAAGTCGTGCGCCATGCCGGTGAGCGTAACCCGCCCGCCCTGCCCGGGCGGTGGACCCCCCGGCGGAGAACCGCACGCAAGTGTTAGTGTGAGCGACTGGCCACCGGGGATGTCTCTACCCCCGGGGCAGCGGCGCGAAGGAGGTGGTTGCGGTGGATACCAGCCGACCATGCAGTACCGGCAGCTCTACCCGGCCCGGACGCCCTTCGCGTACCCCTCGCGTAGCGGCCTGAAACGACTTCAGCACCCGTTTCCGGCGGCATTCACCGAGTGATCCCGTGTGCGTCGGCCTTCCCGGCCGGGAGAGCACCCTTCCCGGCGTCCGGTCGTTCCGCTCGCGTGCCCCAGCAAGGCCGAGGAACGTCCGTGCGCGCCGGCATCCATCGGTGTTCCATGCCGTCGCACCACGGCCATCCGTCACCGCGCCGCCGTGCGGCGGCTCCTGCCCAAGGGAGCCTGCCATGTCGATGATCAACACCCTGCGCGCCGCCGTCCGCACCAACCGCCGTCGCTCCGCGGCCCGCCTGTACGACTCCATCCACCCGGGCGAGACCGCCTCGGCGGTGGTCGACTGCGCCGTCTACCAGGACGGCAAGCGCCACGGGGAGAGCTGCAGCCCGCGTGAGGCGGCGCGCCGGGTGAGGGCCTCGCAGCAGCTGCCGGACGGCGCCGGATCGTTCAGCTGGATCGGGCTGCACGAGCCCACCGAGGCCGAGTTCGAGGGCATCGCCCAGCGCTTCGGGCTGCACCCGCTGGCGGTCGAGGACGCCGTCCACGCGCACCAGCGGCCCAAGGTCGAGCGCTACGACGACGTGCTGTTCGCGGTGTTCAAGACGATCCGCTACGTCGAGCACGACCAGCTCACCCCGACCAGCGAGGTGGTCGAGACCGGTGAGCTGATGGTCTTCGTCGGCAAGGACTTCGTGATCACCGTCCGGCACGGCGGGCACAGCTCGCTCCAGGAGCTGCGGCACCGGCTGGAGGCCGACGCGGACGGCAGCGGGCTGCTCGCCAAGGGCCCCTCGGCGGTGCTGCACGCCATCGCCGACCAGGTGGTGGACAACTACCTGCTGGTCGCCGACCGGCTGCAGACCGACGTGGACGAGATCGAGTTCGACGTCTTCTCCAACAAGGGCGGGCGGGGCACCGACGTCGGCCGGGTGTACCAGCTCAAGCGCGAGGTGCTGGAGTTCAAGCGGGCGGTGGCGCCGTTGCTGCGGCCGATGCAGCAGCTGTCGGAGCCGCTGCAGCGGCTGGTGGACCCGGACATCCAGAAGTACTTCCGGGACGTCGCGGACCACCTGGCCCGGGTCACCGAGCAGGTGCACGGCTTCGACGAGCTGCTGAACTCGCTGCTCCAGGCCAACCTGGCGCAGGTCTCGGTGGCCCAGAACGAGGACATGCGCAAGATCACCGCCTGGGCGGCGATCTTCGCGGTCTCCACGATGATCACCGGTGTCTACGGCATGAACTTCGACAACATGCCCGAGCTGCACTCCCGGTACGGCTATCCGATCGCGCTCGCCAGCATCGCGGTGATCTGCGTCGGCATGTACCGGGGCTTCCGTCGCAACGGCTGGCTCTGATCCCGCGCGGCCGGGCCCTCAGCGCCGGCCGCCCCGGGCGACCAGGACCAGCCCCAGCAGGATCAGCACCACCGCCGGGTACGCCGCCACCGGCGGCCACTGGCCCAGCCAGAGCGCCGCGATCAGGGCGGCCCCCGGGGTCTCCAGCAGGATCGCGGTGGAGGTGAGGGAGGGCCCGAGGGTGCGCACCACCCGGTTGCTGAGCGAGTGCCCCAGCAGCTGGGCGGTGACCATCAGCAGCGCGATCTGCCACCACACCCCGGCCGGCCAGCCCGCCAGCGGGGCCCCGGCGGCCAGGCAGATCGCCAGCAGCACCACCGCCGTGGTGGCGTAGCAGACCAGCGTGTACGCGGTGGTGCTGACCGACTTGCGGACCTCCGCGCCGAGCAGCATGTAGCCGGCCGCGGCGAGGCCGGCGCCGAGCGCCAGCGCGTCGCCGAGCAGCGCGCGCGGGGACAGCGCCAGGTCCACACCGGTGAGCACCAGCACGCCGGCGAAGGCGACGCACATCCCGGTCCAGACCTGCCGCGGCGCCCGGACGCCGTACAGCCGCATCAGCAGGATCGTCCACAGCGGGGTGGTGGTGACCAGCGCGGTCGCCGAGGCCACCGAGGTCATCCGCAGGCTGGGCATCCAGAGGGCGAAGTGCACGCCCAGCAGCACGCCGGCCGCCACCGCCAGCAGCAGCGCCCGCCGGCCGATGCCGCGCAGCTCGGCCCGGTGGCGCAGCAGCGCGTACGGGCCGAGGACGCCGACCGACATGACGTTGCGCCAGAAGGCGATGGCCAGGGCGGGCGCGGCGGTGGCGCTGATCAGCGGGCCGGAGAGGGAGATCCCGGTGATCGAGACGGCCAGCAGCGCCAGATCGACCTTGGGGAGTCCGGGGCGCGTCCCGCCGGCCGTCACTTCGGAGGCGGACGCGGCTCCGGGGGCGGACGCGGGGGCGGCGGCTGCGGTCTCGGGCCGGGCGGCGGGCACGACGCTCCTCGAGGTTCGGCGGGATGTGCGCTCCTACGGTAAGGCCCGTGATGGTGGAACGGGACTGTCGACCGTCAGATGGGACGGGTCTTGGGTGCCCAAGGCCCGTCCTCGAACCCCCGGTGTCCGCCCGGAGGGCGGGCCGGGCGGCTCCCCCAGCCATCGGCGACCGACGACAACGCGGCGTGGGGGCACCTCCCGGCCGAAGGCTGGGGGAGTGCGTGCCCTGGGGGTACCTCCCAGCCGTCAGGCTGGGGGAGCGTCGGCCGGCAGGCGGGGGTTCGAGGACGGGCCCGAGGCCGTACGCTGTGCGCCATGGACCGTACGACTGCCGCCGCGACCGCCGACGACTTCCTCGACCGGGCCCTGCTGGAGGAGGCCGCGAAGAAGTCCGGACTGCTCTGGGTGTGCGCCGACGGCCAGGAGTCCGCCCGGGCGCTCTGGCACGCGTGGTACGACGGCGCGGTGGTCGTGGTCGGCGACGGCGCCGAGCAGCCGCTGCACGGGCTGCGGGCCGGCGCGGGCGCGCGGATCACCGTCCGCAGCAAGGACAAGGGCGGCCGGCTGACCGGCTGGACGGCCCGGGTGACCGAGCTGGAGCCGCACGGCGAGGCCTGGCTCGGCGCGGTCGAGGAGCTCAAGGGCAAGCGGCTGAACGCGCCCGACACCGACACCATCGCCGACCGCTGGGCCCGCGAGTGCCGGGTGCTGCGGCTGGAGCCGGCCGGTCCGCTCACCGAGCAGCCCGGCGCGATGCCCGACGCCTCGCACGCCGCCGCCCCGATGCCGACCCCGGCCACCACCCGCCGGCCGATCCCGGCGGGGCTGCCCAAGCTGCTCTTCAAGCGCTCCCGGGGCTGACGCGCGCTCCCCGCGGTACGGCCCCGGCCCTGACGCACGCTCCGCCGCGCGACCGCCGGGCCTGACGCGCCCCGCGCGGACACCCCGGCTCGGCGGGCCCGCCCCTGTCCGCGCGGGTAGCCTTGGCCGCGGTGTCCGGATCGCGCCGTTCCGGTTCACCACCGTCCGGGCGGCGCGCGAGCGAGGGGGTCCAGTGGCAGGGGCAGGCAGCCGGGTCTTCATCTCCCACCTCTCCGGCGTCGCCGTCTTCGACCCGAACGGCGACCAGGTCGGCCGGGTCCGCGACGTCGTGGTGACCCTGCGGATCGGCGGACGCCCGCCCCGGGTGCTCGGCCTGGTGGTCGAGGTGGTCGGCCGTCGCCGGATCTTCCTCCCGATGACCCGGGTGACCAGCCTGGAGTCCGGCCAGGTGCTCACCACCGGTGTCATCAACATGCGCCGCTTCGAGCAGCGCCCCTCCGAGACCCTCGTCATCGCCGAACTGCTGGACCGCACCGTCACCCGCGCCAAGACCGGCGAGGAGGTCACCGTGCTGGACGTCGCCATGGTGCAGAGCCGGGTCCGCGAGTGGGAGATCAGCAAGGTCTTCGTCCAGGTCGGCCGGGTCGGCCGGCTGCGCAAGGCCAAGGGCGAGACGCTCACCCTGGACTGGAAGGACGTCACCGGCTTCGCCCTGCGCGAGGAGGACCAGGGCGCCGCCAACCTGCTCGCCACCTTCGAGCAGCTGCGCCCCGCCGACCTCGCCAACGTCATGCACCACCTGTCCGCCAAGCGCCGCGCCGAGGTCGCCGCCGCCCTGGACGACGAACGCCTCGCGGACGTCCTGGAGGAGCTGCCCGAGGACGACCAGGTCGAGATCATCGGCAAGCTGAAGGACGAGCGCGCCGCCGACGTCCTGGAGGCCATGGACCCCGACGACGCCGCCGACCTGCTCTCCGAACTGCCCGGCGACGAGGCCGAGCGGCTGCTCCAGCTGATGGAGCCGGACGAGGCGGCGCCGGTGCGCCGCCTGCTGTCGTACGAGGAGAACACCGCCGGCGGTCTGATGACCACCGAGCCGATCGTCCTGGAACCCGACGCCAGCGTCGCCGAGGCACTGGCCCGGGTCCGGATCGCCGACAACAAGCCGGCCCTCGCCGCCCAGGTCTACGTCTGCCGGCCGCCCAGCGAGACACCCACCGGCAAGTACCTGGGCACCGTGCACTTCCAGCGGCTGCTGCGCGAGCCCCCGTACACCCTGGTCGGCTCGCTGGTGGACGACGACCTCGACCCGCTGCCGCCGGACACCCCGCTCTCCCTGATCACCAGCTACCTGGCGGCCTACAACATGGTCGCCGCTCCCGTGGTCGACGAGGCCGACCACCTGCTCGGCGCGGTCACCGTCGACGACGTGCTCGACCACCTGCTGCCCGAGGACTGGCGCGAGGAGGCCCTGCACGGCCTGGACGAGGACAGGGAGATGGCCGGTGGACGCTGACCGCAAGGGACGCCGCGACGGCCGGCAGGACCGCCGCCCCGACCCCCGCCGGCGCCAGCGTCTCCAGGGCGAGCTGCGCCAGCTGCGGCAGCTGCGCGAGCTCCGGGCCCGCGAGGGCGGCCGCGCCCAGCGCACCGAGACCTCCTCGGGCGGCTCCGCCCGCGCCCGGCTCGACCAGCCGCGCACCGCCCGCCCCGGCCTGATCACCCTGCCCACCTACGACCCCGAGGCCTTCGGCCAGCTCTCCGAGAGGATCGCCCGCTTCCTGGGCACCGGCCGGTTCATCGTCTGGATGTCGGTGGTGGTCGTGGTCTGGGTCGGCTGGAACACCCTGCTGCCGGACGCGGTCCGCTTCGACGACTACCCGTTCATCTTCCTCACCCTGATGCTCTCCCTCCAGGCCTCGTACGCCGCCCCGCTGATCCTGCTCGCGCAGAACCGCCAGGACGACCGGGACCGCGTCAACATGGAGCAGGACCGGGCCCGCAGCGACCGCAACATCGCCGACACCGAGTACCTCACCCGCGAGGTGGCCGCGCTGCGCCAGGGCCTCGGCGAGGTGGCCACCCGCGACTTCGTCCGCTCCGAGCTGCAGGCGCTGCTCAAGGAGATCGACGAACGCCGGGAGACCTCCGAGGCGCTGTGACCGGCGGCACGCTACCGGCACGTTAACGAGTTCGCCCAGCGCCGTACCATCAAGGCATGGCCAACGAGACAGAGGTCGCCGCCGGCGTCACGGAGGACTCCGTGCGCGAGGCGCTGGCGACCGTCAACGACCCGGAGATCAACCGCCCGATCACCGAGATCGGCATGGTGAAATCCGTCGAGATCGCCGAGGGCGGCGCGGTACGGGTCGCGGTCTACCTGACCGTCTCCGGCTGTCCGATGCGCGAGACCATCGTCACCCGGGTCCGCGAGGCGGTCGGGCGGGTGCCCGGCGTCAGCGGTGTCGAGGTCGAGCTCGACGTGATGAGCGACGAGCAGCGCAAGGAACTCTCCCAGCTGCTGCGCGGCGGCGCCCCCGAGCGGGAGATCCCGTTCGCCAAGCCCGGCACGCTCACCCGCGTCTACGCGGTCGCCTCCGGCAAGGGCGGCGTCGGCAAGTCCTCGGTGACGGTCAACCTGGCCGCCGCGATGGCCGCCGACGGCCTCAAGGTCGCCGTCGTGGACGCCGACATCTACGGCCACAGCGTGCCGCGCATGCTGGGCGTCGAGGGCCGGCCCACCCAGGTGCAGGACATGATCATGCCGCCGCAGGCGAACGGCGTGAAGGTCATCTCGATCGGCATGTTCACCCCCGGCAACGCCCCGGTCGTCTGGCGCGGCCCGATGCTCCACCGCGCGCTCCAGCAGTTCCTCGCCGACGTCTGGTGGGGCGACCTGGACGTGCTGCTGCTGGACCTGCCCCCGGGCACCGGCGACATCGCCATCTCGGTGGCCCAGCTGGTCCCCAACGCCGAGATCCTGATCGTCACCACCCCGCAGATGGCCGCCGCCGAGGTCGCCGAGCGGGCCGGCACCATCGCGGTGCAGACCCACCAGAAGATCGTCGGCGTGATCGAGAACATGTCCGGCATGCCCTGCCCGCACTGCGACGAGATGATCGACGTGTTCGGCACCGGCGGCGGCCAGACCGTCGCCGACGCCCTCACCCGCACCGTCGGCGCCACCGTCCCGGTGCTCGGCTCGATCCCGATCGACGTCCGCCTGCGCGAGGGCGGCGACGACGGCCGCCCGGTCGTGCTCGCCGCGCCCGACTCCCCGGCCGGTGCCGCCCTGCGTGCCGTCGCCGGCAAGCTCGGCGGCCGCCAGCGCGGCCTCTCGGGCCTCTCCCTGGGGCTCACCCCGCGCAACAAGTTCTGAACCGTCCCGCACGCGCGGGACGGACGACGGAGGGGGCCGGGGATCCGGCCCCCTCCGTCGCGCGTGCGGCCCTACCCGGGTGTGCGGCCCTACCCGGGTGTGCGGCCCTACCCGGGTGTGCGGCCCTACGGGCGGGTGTAGGCCGTGAGGTCGGGGACGCCGGCGAAGCCGGTGCCGTACGCGCTGACGCCCCGGCCGTAGGCGCCGAGCAGGACGCCCGGGGCCTCGCCGGCCAGCACCCAGCCGTACTCGGACTCGCGGTAGCGGAACGGCTGGGGCAGCCCGTTCACCGGGAGGCTCAGGGTGGACCAGCCGGGGCCGTCCAGGTCGTCGGCGAGGTCCCAGGCGAGCGCGGACTGCTGGTCCAGCCAGTCCTGGCGCAGCGCGCGGTCCAGCTGGCCCGGCCAGGTGGCCGCGAGCAGGCCGGAGCCGGCCAGCCAGGCGGCGGAGGAGGCCGAGGTGGCCTCCAGCGTGCCGGTGTTGTCGGCGCTGCGGCGCACGTCCCGGCGGGCCATCGTGACCACCACGGCGAAGCGGCGCAGGTCGCGCGGCTCGTACTGCCGGGCGGGCTCCTCGCCGTGGCCCAGGGTGCCGTAGTCGACGCTGCCGCCCTGCCCGGCGCGCGGGCCACCGGCCCCGGCCTGCATCAGGTAGCGGCGGCCGGTCCAGCCCTCGTCCAGCCCGTACCAGGGGAAGTCCGCCGACAGGTACGGCACCAGCGGGTCCGCCGGGCCGGCCTGTCCGCCGACCACGGCCCCGGTCACCGGCCCCCCGGCCGTCGCCGTCCCCACCGCTTGACTCGTCGCGTCCATCCCCGGGCCTCCTCAACGCACGTTCGCCTGCCGCGGCGAGCTCCCATGGTGGCGTACCGCGGCGCCTCCGCCGGCCGTGTTCGCTCCGTTCGGGACCGGAAAGTGACAGAAGGCACAGCGGGACAATCAGCACAATAGCGGCGCGCAGGCCACCGCCCCGCTCAGCCGGGCGGCCGGGCGGGGCGGTGGCGCGTCGTACGGGGGCCGGCCGGGCGGGGGCCGGAGGGGCCGACGGGGGCTCAGCGGGCCCGTGCGGCGGCCCTGATGGCCTCGGGTGACCTCAGGTGGCGTCGGGGTCGAACGGGGGCCGCTCACCCGTCGTCAGGGGCGCTCCGGCGGCGGCGGTGGCGGCGGCCGGGAGGCCGGACTTGTCCATGCTGACCGAACCGGCGCGGCCGTTCGCGGAGGTGACCGGCTGGTCGTCGAGGACGGACCGGATGTCCAGGCTGTCCTTGAGGTCCTTGATCTCCTTGAGGCCGAGCGGGTCCTCGCCCTCGCCCCCCATCAGCTGCTTCCTGACGAAGGTCTTGGGGTTGAGGTCCTCGAACTCGAAGTCCTTGAACTCCGGGCCCAGCTCCGAGCGGATGTCCTCCTTCGCGTTGTCGGCGAAGGAGCGCAGCTTGCGCACGAAGCCCATGGTGTCCTGGATCAGCTTGGGGAGCTTGTCCGGACCGAAGATCACAATGGCCATGATGACCAGGGTCAGGACTTCCAGTGAGCCTATGTCGCTGAACACCTAAGCTCCCTAGCTCGTCGGACAACGGTGCCTACAGCGTAATGGCCACCGGCGGGTCCGCGGCCCACAACGTGATGAAGCCGTGGTGAAGACCCGCCGATGGCGGTGACCGGTGTGACCTGCGCCGCGGCGCGCGGCCGGGGTGCCGGTGGTGGTTCAGCGTTCCTCGCGGTGCAGGGCGGCCAGGCCGGGGCGCGGCGCGTCGGCCGGCGGGCGCTCGGCCGGGGTGACCGCGGAGCGGGTCGCCGAGACCGGGCGGACCGGGAAGTCCACCGGCACCTGGGCGTTCATCGGCACGTAGCCGCCGCCGCTGCCGCCGGCCGGACGGACCGAGGTGCCGCGCTGGCCGTCACCGGCGGGCGCGGCGAAGCTGCCGACCCCGCCGAGCGTCACCGCGGCCACCGAGAAGGCACCGGCGGCGGCGAACACCAGCCGGCGTCCGCGGGCCGGGGCCGGACGGGCCATCGGGGCCGCCGCGGCGGGCTGCGGGCGGACCGGGGCGGGCTGGGCGGCGCGACGGCCCATCAGCGGGCGCAGCACCGAGCCGCCGCGTCCGAACGCCCGGGGGTCGACCCCCGGCAGCGGGGCGGGGGCGCCCCCCCCCCCCCCCCCGCCGGGGGCGCCCCCAACGGGCGCGCGGGGGGGGGGGGAAGA
>NZ_JBSGFD010000213.1:0-13305 GCF_053603215.1 Kitasatospora sp. NPDC004240
GCCGGGGCGCCCGGCGTCGGGGTGGCCGCGGTCGGGGCGGCCGGGGCCGCAGTGGGGGTGGTCGCGGTGGGGGAGCCGGTGGGGCTCTCCGTCCCGCCCGGGGCCGTGGCCGGCGCCCCCGCCGGGAAGCTCGCGGGCACGAGCGAACCGCCGGCCTCCTTGGGCACCGGCAGCAGCAGGTTCCGCAGGTCGGCCGCGTGACGGCTCAGGCCGTTCGGGCCGCCCGGCGACGGCTTGCCGGAGGGCAGCGGCGGCAGCACCAGCGGCGGGAAGGTGTAGCGGCCGTCGCTCTCGGTCCGCAGGCCGGGGATGTCGGTGCGCTCGGGCGAGGTGACCGCGACGGCCGCCCCCGTCCCGGCCACGGCGAACACCAGCGCCGCCGCGCCCCAGCGCAGCGCCGTCCGGCGCAGGCGGGACAGCCGGGCGGCCCGCTCCTCGGCGGTCTCCGGCGCGGGCACGGGCGCTCCCGGCGAACCGGGCGCGGCCCAGACGTCGCCCTCGGGGAAGGACCCCTCCACGGCGGACACCCCGGCCGGGCCGGCGGCCGGAGGGGCGGGCGGGTCCGTGGGCGGCGCAAAGGCCGGGGCGACGGGCGGGGTGACGGGCGCGGGCGCGGTGGCGGGCTCCGGTGTGGTGGTGGGCTGCCGCGGGTCGGCGTGGTCGGTCATGCGGTCGCTCCCGGGCTGGCGAGGCGGTCGAGCTGCTGACGGAAGATGGCGACGATGCGGTCCTTGGCGAGCGGTGCGACGCCCTCGACCTTCATGACCACCAGGAGGTCGCCGGCGGCCGCCGAGCACTCCAGGTAGTCGATCGGCGCGGACGGCGGCGCGGGCATCAGGTAGCAGTGCGCCTCGGGGTGGCCGGGCACCTCCGGCCCGCTGCGGAACAGGCCGGTGTCCCCGGTGAAGACCGCGGTGTACTCGTTGACCCGCTGCACCTCCTGCTGGTTGAACTGGCGCAGCTTCAGCCCCACCACCAGATCGCTCTGGACGGACTTGAAGGTGCGCACCCCGCTGGCCTTGACGTGCAGCCCCTCCCAGTAGGCGCGCAGCTTGTCGCGCTTCTCCTTGGGGATCTCCTTGAGGTCCTCCTCCAGCTCGGCCCTCAGCTGCTCGGCGGACAGCTCGCTGTCGTTGCCGTAACCGCCCTCGTCCGGGCCGGGCTCGAAGCCGGCCGGAACGGGCAGCAGCAGGTCGCGCAGCGAACCGAAGTGGCTGCCGTTGGACTTGGCGCCGTACGGCGTGGGGGTCGCGGTCGGCACCGGCCGGGCGGTCGGCCCGGGCGCGGCGGCGGGCGCCGGCGCCGGGTCGTCGTACCGGACCTGGATGATGCCGACCCCGATGACCACGCCGACCAGCGCGGCGGCCACCACGGCGCCGGTCGCGCGCAGCAGCCCGCGGCCGCCGGGCGGTACGGCAGGGGTGGGCGCTTCCGGCACGGCGGGTACGGCAGGCGCCGTGGGCGCTTCCGGCACGGCGGGTACGGCAGGTGCTTGCGGTACGGCGGGCGCGGTGACCGGCTCGGCCGCGTCGACGGTGTGCTCGCTCATACCAACCGCTCCCACTGCTGCTTGGCGATCTCCTTGACGACCTGCGCGCTCACCGGCGAGGTGCCGTACGCGCTGACCTCCATCACCACCGTCCCGCGGCGGGCCGAGGCGAAGCCGTAGTAGTACTGCTCGGTGGTCTCGGCCCAGTAGTCCGGCTCGGTCTCGACCCGGTAGCCGCCGGGGACACCCGGCGCGAAGGGCTCCTTCCCGCCCTTCGCACGGTACTTGGCGCCGCTCTCGTGGTCCGTCGTGAACTGGACGAGCGCCACGTGGAACTTGACGCCGTCCTTCTCCCAGTTGACCTCGGCGGCCCGGCGGAACCCCTCCGAGTTCAGCCGGCGGAAGACGCTCGCGCTGTTGCCGTAGCGCTCGGCGAACTCGCCGACGCTGGTCCAGGTCGGGGTGTCCGGGTAGTCGTCCCACGGCTTGCTGCCGGCCGGGGCGGAGATCACCAGCTTGCGCAGGTCCCCGTCGACGGGAAGCGGCTTCGGCGCGTCCGCGGCGGCCACGGCCGGGTCGATCACCTCGGCCGGGTACGAGGGCAGCGCCACCTGGAGCGGTGGCAGCGGGGTCTCCGGGCGGTCCGCCTGGATCCGGTAGCCGACAGCGCCGCCGGCCAGGGTGCCCAGCACCAGGGCGCAGGCCAGCAGCAGCACCGGGCGCGGCCGGCGGACCCGCGCGGCCGCGGGGACGTAGCGGTCGCCCTCGCCGCCGCCCGCGAGCACGTCCCCGGACGGGAACGGCACGACGGGAACGGGCTGTCCGGGCGGCGGCACGGCGGCCGGCGGCTGCACGGGCGGCGCGGCGGGAGCGGGCTGCACGGGCGCCGCGGCGGGCGGCGGCACGGCGGCCGGGGGCGGAGCGTCGGCGGGCGACGGCTCCACGGATTCGGTGGTCACGGGAATCGCTCCAGAAAGGGGAGGAGTGAGGTCGGGGCGGCGGCGGGGCTCAGCCGCCGGCGGAGGACAGGCGCTCGCGCTGACGCTTCATCAGTTCGCTCAGCAGCGCCTTGTCCGGGTTGCCCTTCACCTGGACGCTGATCGTGTACTCCACATCGCCCTGGGCGGAGATTCCGGCCATCGATCCGGTGTACGCCTGCTGCTCGGGCTGGAGGACGTAGCCGTGGGCCTTCGGGTCGCCGTCGATCTCGATCGGGTCGCGCTTCATGGTGTGGCCCTTGGCGAATTCCGTGGCCTCCGCGGTCGAGCCGAATCGCATCAGCCGGACCTCGACCTCCATCTTGCCGTCGGCGGTCCGATAGGTGCGGGTGGCCGACTCCTTGTACCCGTACGACTTGAGCACGTCCATGATGTCGTCCTGCCGGAAGTCGGCGGACACCTCGGCGTCGGACATCAGAATTCCGTCCGACGGGCCGTAGGTCTCACCGCCGTCCGGCACGGGGAGCAGGAAGTACCTCAGGTCGCCGCCGTGGGTGCCGCCCTGGAGGGTGCCCTTCAGGGTGCTGGTGGGCTTCGGCGCGGGAGGCGCGGTGGGCAGCGGCGCGGCCGTGGGCGTCGCCGCGGCGGTGGGCGTCGGGGTGGGTGTGGCGGTCGGCGAGGCGCTCGCGGAGGCGCTCGCCGTGGCCGTGAACGGGGCGGATGCCGCCACGACCCCCGGTTCGTCGGGCCGGCCGACCAGCACGGTCACGGTCGCGCTGGTGGCGGTCACGGCGAGCAGTCCGGCGGTGGCGAGCGCCACCCCGACCGCCCGCGGCAGCCTCCGGGCCGGCGCGGCCACCGGGGCCTGCGGGCCGGGGTCCGGCAGCGGTACCGGTTCCGCGGCCGGTGCCGGAGCGGTCGCCGACGGCGAATCGGCCGCGGATCCGGAATGCACCGGGGCCGATTCCGGTACGTCGGACGTCGCGTTCTCGGGTGCGGACAAGGGGCTCCCCCCGGGGAAATGTGGATTCTCGCGCGCGGGCCCTCCCGGGCCACCCCCCGTGACCGCCGGACCGAACACCTGCGCGCTTTCAGCACGAATTATGAGAGCCGGTCCACACCCCTGACAACGAAATCAATCGCCCACTCCCGCCCATTGATCGACCAATCGGACACACCGTGATCGAACCGCAACGGGCGGGACGGCGTCGTCCGCCGCCCCGCCCGTCGGACGGGCCCCGAGGCCGCCTCGCGGAGTCGTCCCGGGCCGCCGCGGCCGACGCGGGATCAGGAGTGCGCGCGCTCCGTCATCTCGACGACCTTGCCCGAGGCGTCGATGGCCACCTTGTAGTCGCCGGCCGAGCACGGGTAGGAACCCTTGGTGCTGGTGCGGTCGGCCAGGCACTCGTTGATGTGCTTGACCAGGTCCGCGACGTCGACGTCCTTCGGCTTGGCCATCACCGAGTTGAGGTGGCCCTTGGCGGTGGGCGCGAAGGGCGCCGTGCGGTCCTCCCCGACCGGCTCGAAGTTCACGTCGTTGACCCCGCAGGCCTCCTTGGTGTCCTTGTACACCAGCGTGGTCGCGGTGGTGCCCTTCACCGGGTACACCCACTTCTGGCCGGCCGGCAGCGGGGCGGCGGAGCAGAAGCCCTCCGGCTCGCCCTCGGCGCCGCCGGAGGCTCCGGGCTTCGCCGTCCCGGCGGGCTTGGCGCTGCCGGACGGCTTGGCGGTGCCGCCCGCCGTGGCGCCCGGGCTCGCCGTACCGGTGACCGAGGCCGCGGCCGTGGGCGCGGCGCCGGTGGCCGGGCCGCCGGACTCCTCCGGTCCGCAGGCGGCCAGACCGAGGACGGCGGCCGCGACCAGGACGGAGACGGGCAGGAGTGAACCGCGAGAAGCCATGACGAACGATCCCCCGTGTGACAGATGCTCAAGTGGTGCGTTGCGGCGGTCAGGTTAGCCCACCAGCCCGACAGCTCCCCCGGCCCGCGCACCCCGCCCCCGGGCCCCACCCGACCTCCCCCGGGCCCCGGGGACCACACTCGCGCGCACGGCCCGGTCAGGCGGTGGGCCGGGTGGGGCGTTCGCGCAGGAGGAGGGCGGCGGTCAGGGCGACCACCACGGCGGCGAGGCCGTGGACGCCGTACGCGGTGGCGGCCGGCCCGTGGTTGCCCAGGACGGTCAGCATGTCGGTGACGGGCGCGACGACGAACGCCAGCAGCGTCCAGCCGAGGGCCTTGCGGTGGCCGGTCAGCAGGAGCGCGAGCATGGCCAGGGCGACCGCGGCGTCGCGCCCGCCCTTGACGGTGAGGAAGCCCGTGCCCTCGTGCTCGGGCCAGCTCGGCAGGCCGAAGCCGGACGCGGCCGTCTGCGGGTCCAGCAGGTAGAGGAGGCCGACGTACAGCATGAACAGACCGTTCAGGGCGGCGAGGACGGTGGTGAGGCGCTTCATGGTGTTCCTGTCCTTCAGGGAGGGGTGACGGTCGGGACGGAGGCGGTCGGGGCGGTCAGCCCCGGACACGGCGGACGGCGCGGGCGTACTGTGCGCGGCCGACGGCGTACCAGAGCAGTCGGGCGGGGAGCGGCAGGCCGCCGAGGATCACCGCGCGCTCGGCCGCGTCGGCCTCCTCCAGGACCATGCCGAGGAAGAACAGCAGCTTGGGCTTGGGGGTGTTGGCCAGGAAGTGCTCGCCCATCGCGTTCCACTCGTGCAGCCACAGGTGCTGCGCCGCGAGCGGGAGCAGCGACGCCTCCTCCTCGTCGAGGTGCTCGACGAGGACCGCGCGGTGCTCGGCGAGGACCGCCGCGAGCGCGTCGCGTTCCGCCTCCCCGGCTCCCGACTCCCAAGCGGGCAGGGCGGCTTCGGCCGCCGCGAGGGTGTCGGCGACGCGTTCGTGCTGGGCCTCCATGCGCAGCACGAGGTCGGCTTCGAGGTCGACCCTGGCCAGCAGGGGCGGCCAGAGGTACTCGTCCTCGCCGTGGTGATGGTTGCCCAACCCCAGGCGGTAGTCGCGGAAGTGGTCCGCGAGGACGCGGGCGCGGGCGGTGTCCCCGGGGGCCACGGCGGCGATCAGCTCGGTGAGCAGCCGTGATTCGCGGCGCAGTCCGCGGTGGACGATCACCATCTCGCGGGTGTTCGGACGGGTTCGCAGCGGTGCGTTCGTGGTGTTCATGCGAGAAGCCTCGCCGGGGGCTCCTGGAGGGCGTTTGGAGACGACTTGGAACGCCCGTGGGCCGTCTACGATGGGCCCGGTGACGGTGTCCGTACGTGTGCTCGGGTCCTTCGCGGCCGACCGGAACGGCGAGCCCCTCCCGCTCGGCGGGCGGCGGCAGCGCGCGGTCCTGGCCCTGCTGGCGGTGGCGCGCGGCGCGGTCGTCTCGGTCGACCGGATGGTCGAGGAGATCTGGCAGGAGGCGCCACCCGCACGCGCGGTGACCTCGCTGCAGGCGTACGTGTCCAACCTGCGGCGGCTGCTGGAGCCCGGCAGGGCGCCGCGTACCCCGGCCTCGCTGCTGGTCAGCGCGCCACCCGGGTACGCGCTGCGCCTGCCCGACGGTGCCGTGGACGCCTGGCGGTTCGAGCGGCTGCTGGGCGAGGCGCGCGAGGCCGCGCCGTCGCAGCCGGGGACCACCCGGCGTCTGCTCGGCGAGGCGCTGGCCCTGTGGCAGGGCACGGCGTACGCCGAGTTCGTCGACGAGCCGTGGGCCCGTGCCGAGGTCGCCCGCCTGGACGAGCTGCGGCTGGTCGCGCGCGAGCTGAACGTGGTCGCCGGGCTGAGGTCGGCGCAGGCCGCCGTGACCGTTCCCGAGGCCGAACTGCTCACGCTCGACGAGCCGTTGCGCGAGGAGGGCTGGCGTCTGCACGCGCTGGCGCTGTGGGCGGCCGGCCGGCAGGCGGACGCGCTGGCGACGCTGCGCCGGGCCCGCGCGGTCCTGGCGGCCGAGGTGGGTCTCGATCCGGGGCCCGCGCTGAACGAGCTCGAAGCGGCCATCCTGGGCCGGCGCACCGAGGTGCTGCGGGAGGCGACGGAGGCTCCGCGGCACCGGCCGCCGAGCCCGCCCGAGGGCCGGAACCTCCCGGTACCGCCCCGCCGACCCGCCGCCGACGGGCGGCTGTTCGTCGGTCGCGAGGCCGAACTCGCCCGGCTGGTGGGGGAAGCCGGCCGGGTGCGCACCGCGGGGCCCGGGGTCGCGCTGGTCACCGGCGAGGCGGGCCTGGGCAAGTCGGAGCTGCTGGAGCGGTTCGGCGAGCGGCTCCGTGGTGACGGCTGGCTGGTCGCGGTCGGCCAGGCCACCGACGACGAGGGCGCGCCACCCGCCTGGCCCTGGGTGGCCGCGCTGCGGACGATCGCCGCCGCCGCGCCGCCCCCGGCCGGGTCGGACGGGGTCCTGGCCCCCTTGCTGTCCGACCGCGCGGCCGGCCGGGGGCCCGACGAGGACGTGGCCGCCGGCCGGTTCCGCCTGAACCGCGCGGTGTCGCGGTGGCTCGCGGCGGTGGCCCGTGAGCGGCCGCTGGCCGTGCTCCTGGACGACCTGCACTGGGCCGACGCCGAGACGCTCGCCCTGTTGACCGGCCTGACCGACCTGCCCCCGGGGACACCGGTCCTGGTCGTGGCGGCCTACCGTCCGAACGAGGTCGAGGGCCCGCTCGCGGACCAACTCGCCGTGCTCGCGGGGCGCTCACCGCTGCGACTGCCGCTGCGGGGGCTGCCCGAGTCGGCCGTCGCGGAAGTGATCGAGGCGGCGGGGACCGGGCCGGTGGACGCGGAGACGGTCGCCGCGCTCGCCGAACGCACCGGCGGGAACCCCTTCTACGTGTGGGAGAGCGCCCGGCTGCTCGGCGGCGAAGGCGCGCCGGTCGCCCTGTCCGAAGTGCCGGAGGGGGTCCGCGACGTACTGCGCCGCAGGCTCGGGCGCCTCCCCGAGGCCGTGGTCGCGGTGCTGCGGCTGACCGCGGTCGTCGGGCGCGAGGCGGACGTCGAACTGCTGGTCGGCGCCGCGGACACCGACGAGGACGGCGTCCTGGGCGCGCTGGACGCCGGCCTGGTCGCCGGGCTGCTGACCGAACCCGCCCCGGGCCGCGTGCGGTTCGCGCACGCGCTGGTGCGCGACACCCTGCTCGCCGATCTGAGCGGCCTGCGGGCCGCCCGTATGCACGGGCGGATCGCCGCCGGCCTGGAGCGGCTCGGCTCGGGTGACGTGTCCGCGCTGGCCCACCACCTCGCGAGGGCCGCGACATCGGCGACGGCCGCCAAGGCCGTCCACTACTGCCTGCGCGCGGCCGACCTGGCGGCCGCCCGCTACGCCCACGACGCGGCGGCCGATCTGCTCGCCGCGGCACTGGACTGCTTCGACCGGACCCCGGCCGGACCGTCGGGCGACCGGGAGGCGGAACGCGTCGACCTGCTGGCGGCGCTGCTGCGCGCCCAGGTGCGGGCCGGGGCGGTCATGGCCGCCCGCGCGACCCGGCAGCGGGCGATCGACTGCGCGGTCGGCACCGGGCGCGACGAGCTGGTGATCCGCGCGCTCACCGCCTGGTCCGAGCCGACGCCCTGGCAGAGCCGTCCGTACGGCGCGGTCGACGGGCCCGTCGTCGCACTGCTCGGCCGGTCGCTGGACCTGCCGGACCTGGCCCCCGCCGCCCGGTGCGGACTGCTGCTCGCCTACTGCGCCGAACTGTCCGACGTACGTGACCCGAAGGCCCGGGCCGCTGCCGAGGAGGCCGTGGGGCTCGCGACGGCCTCGGGGGAACCGGGCCTGCGCGCGCGGGCGCTCGCGGCGCTGATCCGCGAGCTCGACGTCGCGGACGAGGGCCGCCGGCTGAGGGCGCGGGGCGAGGAGCTCGTCCGGCTCGCCACCGAGCACGATCTGCCCGCCCTCCGCTGGTTCGGCCTGATCAGCCTGGCGACCGCGGCGGCCGCCGACGGCGATGTCACCGGCGCCCACGGCCACATCGACGCCTGCGTGGAACTGGCCCGGGCCTACCGCATGCCGGGGCCCGTCGTGGTCGGCGGGACCGCGCTGGCGACGCGGGCTCTGATCGAGGGGCGCTGCGAGGACGCCGAGAGGCTGTACACCGAGGCCACCGCCGGGATGGCCCGGCAGGGCTCTCCGCACGCCGGGGGCTTCCTGCTGATCGCGACGGCGACGGTCCGGGTCGCGCAGGGCAGGCTCGACGAGCTCGTCCCGCGGGCCCGGCGGCTGGTCGAGGAGTACGGCCCGCCGATGGCGGACCTCCTCGCGGCGGCCCTGTGCGCCGCCGGGCAGCGCGACGAGGCCCGCGCCGTCCTCGCCCGGGTCGGGCCGCTGCGCCCGGACTACCTCCTCACGGTCCTCGCCACCTTCCGCGCGATGGCGGTGGTGGCGCTCGGCGAGCGGGAGCGGGCCGACGAGCTGTACACCACCCTGCTCCCCCACCGCGACGCGCCGCCGCCCTCCGCGGGCTTCACCCTGGCGGTCCGCCCGGTCGCGTACACGCTCGGCGAACTCGCCCGCCTGCTCGGCCGCGACGCCGAGGCCGCCGCGCACTTCGCCCACGCGGCCGCCCTCGCCGAACGGTGGGGCACCGCGCTGGGCCGTGGCGGCGGCTGAGAGCCGTGGTTCGGGGCGGTCCCGACCCTGACCGCGGCGGCCATGGCGACCGAACGGACCCGCCTCGGCACGCTGGTCACCCCGGTCAAGCCTCGTTCACCCATCACGGCCTGACCTAGGCTGCTCCACTCCCGCTCGGCCTTCGGGACACCGTCAGAACGGGCTCATCCCATCCAGGACTCGCTCAGCAAGTTCGATGATCGCCTTGACCTTCGGAGCGTCGTTGGCCACGTCCTGAGCTTCGATCTCAGGCGCGTCCAGATCCGCGTACTCCGCCTGGTTCCGGCGCCGACGCATGCGGTCGAAGGGTCGGAGAACCACCCCGAGGGGTGGATCGAGCTGTGCACCGACGGCCTCCAGGACCGCGATGTGGTCCCCTCGGCCGGTCGGTCGCAGTCCCTGGTTCTCCAGAACCGCGACCAGCGCCTTTCGCGCTGCGTCGTACAGCAGTTGGTACGCGCCGATCGCATCGAAGGAAACAACGGCCTCCGCTGCCCTGAGATGATTCGACGCCTGGGTGAGGAGGTGGTCGGCCTGCTCCCGGCTCGCGGGTACGCGCTCCAGTTCCTTCCGCGAGAGCATGCCCTCGACTGCAGCTCGGCCCTGCTACCACTTCATTCCTTGTGCTTCCCTTCGAAGACTTCAAGCCGAACCGTCGGCCGGCTTTGGACGCCCGTGAGGAACGGATCCGTACCGGGCTCGCGCCAGCGAGTGGGTGAGACCCGATGGACATTGACTTCCCGGCCGAGCAAGCGCTCGGCCTGACGCGCGGCCTCGTAGAGTTCGTCCTCGTCGGGGTTACCCACCACGAGAGCGTCGACGTCGTTGGGTACTCCGCCACGTTCTCCCGAGTAACGGGCTGCCCAGGAGCCGTAGATGTGGGCTTCCTCCACCCCGGCCAGTGGCAGCAACAGATCATCGAGCACTGCGATCGGGCCGTAGGTGAGGGCGAACAGCTCGGTCAGCGGGCCGGCCAGGCGCCCGTTGGTGTTGGCCCGCAGGAGGCGGAGATTTCCGTGTCGTCGCTCGGTGATCAGCTCTGCTTCGACCAGCCGGTCCGCCTCGCGACTGGCGGTCGCACTCGATACGCCGAAGCGTGAGGCGATCTCGACGAGTGAGGTCTCATCCTGCGGATGCAGGTACAGCCAGGCCAGCAACTCCCCTTGAAAAGGTGTGCGGAGGAGCGGCAGCAGCGCCGGCGGAGGAGCTTGCATAAGTTGAAGACTGGCTTGCAGGTAATGCAAATGCCTGTCGTGAGGGTCGAAGTTCACTCCTACGGGTGATCGAGCTGACGCGGCACGCGGCGCGCCCTGGTGAACTTCTGCCGTCCGGTGCCGGCGGCGAGTTCGGAGAGGCGCTCGCCGACCACGGAAACGCCGGGGCGGGGCTCCTGCGCGTAGTACCAGGGCTTGCGCCGGCGCAGCAGTTCCTCGCCGTGCTCGGCCCAGGTGAATCCGGGCTTCCGCAGCAGCTTCCGGAACACCGCGTCGACCGTCTCCGGGTGGGCGGCGGCCAGGCGGCGGATCGGCAGCGGCGCGATCGACTCCTCGCGCAGGTATGCGCGCAGCACGTCCTGGTACTGCCTGCGACCCGTGAGGGCCGGGTCCGCGAACAGGTCCCGCAGCATTCCGTAGTCGGCGTAGAAGTTGAGCCCGTCGACCTCGTCGTAGATGACGCCGACGGTGTCCGAGTCCGCGAGGGCTTGCGGCAGTTCGAAGGCCGGCAGATCGATTCCCGGCAGCCTCCTACCCCGGGCCCGGTCGGGCTGCTCGGCGACGGCGGCCTCCTGCCGGTGCCGGTAGTAGGTGTTGAGCCTCTCCTCGACCTCGGCCGGGGGAAGGACCAGTTCGTCGCTGCCGCAGAACTCGATGAACGCGGCCCGGTCCGCCCGCATCGACTCCCACCCCTGCGCGATCTTCTCAGGGTTGCGGAAGACCAGTTCGGGGTGGCTGGTGGCCAACTGGAGCGCGGCCCGGGCGATCTCGGTGGCGCTGGACTTCGGGTAGGACGACATCGCGCCCGAGATCAGCCACGCCCCGTCGGCCGAGTGGACAGGTACCAGGCAGGCGAGGAGGAATCCGCCCTTGGACACTCCGCGGAAGGCCGCCCGCCCGACGTTCGAGTACGTGCGGTACTCCAGGTCGTCGACCAGGTTCAGCAGGACGACGGCGTCCCCGTCCCTGCGCTGGACCTCGAAGACGCCCTCGACCGGGTCACGCCAGCCGAGCAGCATCGCCCGGTCGGCTTCGGTCAGGTCCCGCCGCCCGGCGACGAACCGGTCCACCACGGTCACCCCGTCCGGCAGGCGGTACCGCAGGATGAAGTGGTCGATGATCCGGATCGCCTCGGCCTCGTCCAATTGCCGTTCGGGGCCGGCAGCCTCCAGCAGGAGGGGGGTCAACCACCGGTCGAAGCGCGCGCTCTGCGCGAAGGCGACGAGTTCGCCCTTCAGGTCGGAACTTCGCTCGATCATGCCTCGCAACGACGCCTCGTCGTTGCTCGGTACCACGACAGCCATGCGGGCCCTCTCGATCGTGAAAGTTCCGACGCTCACTGCGCCCAGTAGTGGCGATATGCCTCGACCCACTTCGCTCCGTCCGGAGCCGGGTCGGGCAGTGGAAGATCCAGGAGGCCGATCGTCTGCCGGAACCCGCCTCGGGTGCATCGGGCCACGATCCTGCCGTCCCGCGAGAGGTCGACGCCGCGCACGGTCACCTCGACGCCCAGCACCGAGGTACTGAACGGCACCGCCAGATTCTCCTCGACGGCGGCGAACAAAGCCGATACCTCCTCGTGCTCGTCGTAGGTGTCGACCGTAGCCTCGTCGACCAGCGCAGCGAGTTCCCGCTTGCTCAACGTGCCCATGGCGCCACGCTAGCCGACTGCCCGTACCGTCTCGCGAGTGGTCGGAAGTATTGCCGACTTGCGCGCGTATCGTCACCGCATGCGCTTGAGTACCGTTATCCTCCCCATCCACCGGTGGGCCGAAGGACAGAAGATCTGGCGGCGGGCCGAGGACCTCGGCTTCCACGCCGCGTACACCTACGACCACCTGTCCTGGCGGTCGTTCCGGGACGAGCCGTGGTTCGGGGCCGTCCCGACCCTGACCGCGGCGGCCACGGCGACCGAGCGGATCCGCCTCGGCACGCTGGTCACCTCGCCGAACTTCCGGCATCCGGTCACCCTCGCCAAGGAGCTGATCACGGTCGACGACGTGTCCGGCGGGCGGCTGACCGTGGGCATCGGCGCCGGCGGCCAGGGCTACGACGCGACGGCGATGGGCCAGGAGGCGTGGTCGCCGAAGGAGCGGGCGGACCGGTTCGCCGAGTTCCTGCCGCTGCTGGACGAGTCGCTGCGCAACGACGCGACGACGCGCGGGGGCACGTACTACTCGGCGGTGGAGGCGCGGAACATCCCCGGATGCGTGCAGACGCCGCGGGTGCCGTTCTACGTGGCGGCGACCGGCCCGCGCGGGCTGAAGCTCGCGGCCGAGTACGGGCAGGGCTGGGTCACGTACGGTGACCCGCGCGGGCCGGCCGACGTGCCGGTGGAGCAGGCGCCCGAGGTCATCGCCGCGCAGATCGAGAAGCTCTCGGCGGCCTGTGAGGCGACCGGCCGGGACGTGGCGACGCTGGAGAAGGTGCTGCTGCAGGGCTCGACGGCGGAGAGGCCGCTGGAGTCGGTGGACGCCTTCGTGGACTGGGCGGGCCGCTACCGGGAGCTGGGCATCACCGAGCTGGTGATCCACTGGCCGGTGCCGGACTCGGTCTTCGCGGGCGACCTCGCCGTCTTCGAGCGGATCGCCACCGAGGGCCTCGCCCAGCTGGGCTGACCCGCCGCGCCGCCCGCCGACCGGGCGGGCCGTCCGGCTACGCGTTGCTGTCCTCCACGGACAGCGCGAACCCCTGGGTCGTGGCGGTCGCCCGGTTCCTGTCGGCGTCCTCAGGGGCGGTCCGATCGGTGCGCAGGCGGCCGCGCTGGGCCGGGACGGGAGGGACGGCGGGGACGGCGGGGACGGGGGCGGGCGGGGTGTGCCGGGCGGCCTCGCGGCGGGCGAGGTCGGCGAGGGTGGTCAGGATGATGTCGCCGATCGGTACGGGCTCGCGGTCGTCGTCGTGGCGCGTGCGCATGGCTCTTCCTGCCGACGGGGTGGCCGAGGGGGTTCTGCCCGGCCGGGCGGCCGGTGTCACCCCGGGTGACCCCCGGGCCCGGCTAATCGGCCGGAAACCGGCGCCCACCGGGCCGAAAGGCGGCGCCCCGGCCGGTGGCGGGGGGGGCGGGGGCGGGCGC